>JBBRVL010000331.1:0-4849 GCA_038246925.1 Chloroflexia bacterium | reverse complement strand
GTGATGCCGACCCCCTGAGCCGCTATGCCGATACGCCCACCATCCAGGAGTGACATCGCTATCTTGAAGCCCTGCCCCTCCTCGCCAAGCAGGTTCTCCACCGGCAACTCGGCGTTCTCGAATATAAGCTGGGTCGTTTCCGATGCCCGGATACCGAGCTTATCCTCCAGCTTGCCGACGCTCAGTCCAGGAGTATCCTTAGTCACGACGAAGGCCGATATGTTAGCCGATGCCTTGTCGCTGTTGCCCGTGACCGCGAACAGCAGCACCACATCACACGATGCACCCGAAGTGATCCAGGTCTTGGTGCCATTGATGACGTACACATCACCACGGCGGGCGGCGGTAGCCCTCATAGCGGCTGGGTTAGACCCGGCGTGGGCCTCACTGAGCGCATACGCCCCAAGCCATTCGCCCGATGCCAGCCTGGGCAGGTACTTCTGCTTCTGCTCCGGCGTGCCATACGCATTGATCGCGCTGCACACAAGCGAATTATGCACCGACACCACCGTAGCCAGCGCGGGCACAACCCTGTTCAACTCCTCCAACATCAGGATGTATGAGAGAGTGTCAGACCCTACACCACCGTACTCTTCGGGCACGAGCATCCCGGCAAACCCAAGCTCTCCCATCTTCGTGAACTTGTCGCGTGGGAAGTGGTGCTTCTCGTCCCACTCCTGGGCATGAGGCTCAAGCTCGCGCATGGCGAAGTCGCGGGCGGTGTCGCGTATAAGCTGTTGTTCGGGGGAAAGTTCTAAGTTCATATGGTTCCTCGTTAACCATTACCCGGTGTTAGGCTTTGCGGGTGGATGTTCACCCACAGAATACAATATCCTCCGCAGGTTCACGATACCCTCTCGGTTCAGTTTGAGCATTTCAACTGTAGCTCGTCCGGTTGGTGTCATGCCGATTACATACAGGAGACCTTCACTCCAGGCAAAGGAGTCCTCCCACTGCTCCTTGCGAGGGTTGTAAAGTGGGATTACCGCGTCCGTAACAGGATCACGCCCCTCGGTCTTATTATATTTACGATTGTTACACCCCTGGCAGGAGAAGGCAAGATTCGCTGTGGTGGTCTCCCCACCGGCGCTCCCCGGCACAATGTGCTCTATCGAAAAGCTGTCTGGAGAGTATTTCTCAGGTGTGAGACAGTATTCACAGTAGCCCCTGGCGCGCGCTGCGACCTGTCGTCTTTGCTCAGCACTTACGCGCTTCATTCTACAGTGGCAGGCTGAATACCTAAAGTCCCCATCAGGTCGTCGAGGGTTGTATTCCGCAAGCGCGCAAGATTCACCAAAGCTTCTAATCTATCAGCTTGCCTCTGTTCGTTTTCATCGCTTATTCTAAGCAGATCACGGTGCTCTTCCTCCGTGAGTTTCCCCTCACGCCGCTTCTCGATGAGCTTTCGATAACTTTCGTACATCTTCTCCGACAAACCACTGTTGATCGTCATGAGTAACGCACTTTCTTCCGCGGAAAGGCTAGGCGCACTGCGTTGTGCCTGAAGAGCAAGCACCTGGGAAATAAACCGTTCCAGTTCAGATTGGCTCAACTGTCCAGCGGCCTCGATGAGCTTTTCAATGGATAGTTCAGCCTCAACTTGGATGGTCGGCATTCTATGCCTCCTTTGCGTCCTTACAGAACCACACTATTATCTATGCTTGTCGTCCCACTCCTGGGCATGAGGCTCAAGCTCGCGCATGGCGAAGTCGCGGGCGGTATCGCGGATAAGTTGTTGTTCGGGGGTTAGTTCGAGGTTCATATCAGAGCCTACTACATGCTAACGGTAAATCGCCACTGGTGTGATAATAGCACCTGGACCAGTAATACCATCACGAAGCATCTCGGGTAATTCTGGTTGCTTGGAACGCCCCTGCTGTCTACGCTGCTGACGGTTGGATCCAAAGTTGTCTACAAACTCGCCTAGGTTAAAGAACCTATATTCCTCACCTTTAGACAGCTTTCTTTGGATTTTGACCACTGCCGATACTTCACCAGTAAGTTCTTGCTTACTAACTCGGAGAAAGGTTGGATTCAGATAGGCGGCAAAGGTATATTGAGGTGTGGCTATAAGGGTCATCTTAACTGGCACACCCCGTTTAGCTTCCAACTCAGCGAGTTGCTCAAACCCTCGCATTGATGCTTTAGCAGAGTCATCGAGGAATGACTGTCCTGTTGCCCCTTCAGCGATCTTAGCCAAGGCAGCAAAGTCGCTTAGAGATGCGGATAAGGTGCCAATCTGTGTCAGCGCAATGTCTACTGCTAATTCCAAAACGCTGTTGCGTCCGATGCTAGCCCATGTCCCGTCATCCAAACCTTCATAGTACCAGTGCGGGTTATCATCTTCCAACAAGGAATACAACTGCTGAA
This sequence comes from Chloroflexia bacterium, assembly GCA_038246925.1. Classification (GTDB taxonomy): domain Bacteria; phylum Chloroflexota; class Chloroflexia; order QHBQ01; family JADMIH01; genus JADMIH01. The sequence goes on along the minus strand of JBBRVL010000331.1, from coordinate 2,479 downwards.
ACCGGACTGCAGGAGTTATTATCGATTGCCGTGTTACCTCTAGGCTGCCCAGGGCTTCTCTCTCACCTTTGCCCTTGGCAACTTTCAAGTCTAGTTCACCACCACCTGAGGTAGTTGTGGAATCTGTCTGTACTACCTTTTCGTCGCGTACGCCCGGTATACCCGCACCGGCAAGAAAGTCTTCTAAGGCTTGTTCGTCCAAATAGAGAAAAGTCCGAAACACATGTGTTGACATAGTCATTGCCTCCTATGCATTTTGCTGGAAACAATTATACATGCGCTGCGACCTTCTTCGCGCCCTTCAACACCTCGCGGGCGATCACCAGGCGCTGTATCTCTGATGTGCCTTCGCCTATCTCGGTGAGGCGCACGTCGCGGTAGAAGCGCTCTACCTGGGCCTCAACGCAGTAACCGAAGCCGCCGTGTACCTGGATCGACTTGTGGCAGGCTTCCTCCCCCACCTCCGAGGCGAAGAGCTTGGCCATCGCCGCTTCCTTGGTGAAGGGCTTCTTCTGGTCTTTCAGCCACGCGGCTTGATAGACAAGGAGACGGGCCGCCTCGATCTTCATTGCCATGTCGGCCAGCATGAACTGCACTGCCTGGAAATTGGAGATAGGCTGGTTGAACTGCTGCCGTTCGTTGCTGTACCTGAGCGCAGCATCGAGTGCCGCCTGCCCAAGCCCGACCGCCATCGCACCAATCGAGATGCGCCCGCCGTCCAGTATCTCGAGGAACTGCTTGAACCCGAAATCAGGTGTGCCTAGCACGTTCTCATCAGGCACACGCACGTTTTCGAAGAAGACCGGAGAGGTGATAGAGGACCGGAGGCCCATCTTGTCCTCGTCTTTGCCGAAAGAAAGCCCCTCGGTCGGGTTCTCGACGATGAAGTTGGTTATGCCGCGTGAGCCTGTAGCCTCACGGTCGGTCTTGGCGGTAATGACCATCACGCCCGCGATGCGCCCGGAGGTCATGTAAAGCTTTGAGCCGTTGATGACCCACCCGCCATTCTCGCGGTGGGCGAAAGTCTTGGTGCCGCCCGCGTCCGACCCTGCGTGAGGCTCCGTCAGACCGAATGCGCCGATCATATCGCCCTTAGCCTGGGGGATGAGGTACTTCTGCTTCTGCTCAGGGGTGCCAAAGAGATAGAAGGGTGACGCCCCCAACGAAGTATGCGCCGCCAGCGTCAGGCCAAGCGAGCCGTCCGCCCGCGAAATCTCTTCCACCGCAATTGCGTAAGAGAGGGTATCGCCGCCAGCCCCACCGTACTCTTCGGGGAACGGTACACCCAGCAGGCCGAGCGCCGCCATCTTCTTTATCAGGTCGTGCGGGAACTCGTGGGTTTTGTCGCGCTCCAAAGCGCCGGGAGCAACCTCGCTGTCGGCGAAGTCGCGCACTGTATCGCGGAATAATTTATGCTCGCTGGAAAGTTCAAAGTCCATCTAAAAAGGGCCTCCTCATCGAGGTCGAAAGCCGGACTGTCAGCTTCACTTTCCGCCCAGCATCTTCTGTGTAATATCTCCGAATTATAGCACACGCCGCACCACGGGCCAAAGGGGTTAGGGATTAGGGATTAGGGGTTAGAGCTTCTTGTAACCTAATCCCTAATCCCTAACGATGTGGATTGCTCACGCCCACTATACCGAAAGGGTTATAATAAGAATCCGACCATGAAAGAGCGAACGACATGACAACTTGGTGCTCATCCTGCGAGACGTGGAGCGCCCTGCCTGCCGATGGTGGGGGCGACGGGTCGATGCGCGTTGTTTGCGAGCATTGCCAGTCCGAGTTGCAGGTGGAGAGCAAGTACAGTATCTGCCGCGACTGCGGGCGCTACCACCGTGTCGATTACGAGACTTGCCCCTTCTGCGTGGAAGAGGTCACAACAGTCTCCGCCTCAGCCGTGAGCGTAGATACTGCCTACAGCGTCGAGGCACAGCGACGAAGATCGAAGCGAGGCGAAGAATATTACTGGCAGCTATATATAGACTACCGAGATAAGGTAGACGAGCCGCCGGACCTTACCAATGCTTCTCCTGCTAACATGAACGGGAACGGCGCGTATCCAGATTTAATCAACGGCCATGCGCACGCCGAGATAGAGACAGCATCCTCACCGAACGGGTATGCTAACGGTAACGGGAATGGGTTTGCTGGTGGCAACGGCGCGACTCATGTCGATCTTGCCGTCACTGAGAGTGGGCCGCTGATGCTATTCTCAGATGATGTTACGCCAGGCGTAGCAGAGACCCAAGGTTCAGCGCCCATCACGGTCAGCGCGGGCAACTATAACGAGTTCGATTACGAGCTGATACAGGACCCCTCCCGCCTGGCGCACGTCGCCGACCTGCTGGCCCATGAGAAGGTGGTTGGCCTCGACACCGAGACTACAGGCCTCGATCCGCACACATCTGAGCTTTTGCTGCTACAGATATCTACCCTCGATAAGGTCTACATAGTCGATTGCAAGCGCCTGGTGCCG
>JBBRVL010000330.1:0-4857 GCA_038246925.1 Chloroflexia bacterium | reverse complement strand
GCTCGGGAAATAAATGGCTTGCCCCTGAGACAATTTCTATCTCTGTTGGTGCTGCTTGCATCTCAGATTTCGCTTGCTTATTGAGGTCCAGCACTATGCGGTCTAATTCGCCTACAATAAGTAAAGTGGGCGCTGTAACTTTCGATATGGCAACGCGTCCGGCTAGATCAACGCGTCCGCCTCGTGAGACGACAGCCCTCACCGAGGAAGATCGCTCCACTGCCGCAAGCAATGTGGCAGCCGCGCCGGTACTTGCCCCAAACAGGCCTATAGGAAGCGTGGGTAAGGCCTGATTTTCCGCTATCCAGTCTACAGCATGAACCAGACGCTCTGCGAGTAACGGAATATTAAATTTGAGAGCATCAAGCTGCTCACTTGTCTCTTCCTGCGGCGTCAAGAGATCTATCAACAGTGTCCCAAAGCGAGCCTCGTTCAGCAGGCGGGCCACTTTGCGGTTCCGCTCGCTATGGCGGCTGCTGCCGCTTCCGTGCGCGAAGAGCACAAGCGCTCTTGCCCCTTGCGGCAGATTCAGGTCTCCTTCAATCCATGAATCTCCGACCTGGATTGAAACCGGACGGCTCAGGCTCGCAGTAGAAGGCCGCTGGTCACCACGCTCGCCAATATGCTTGTCCGCAAGGGCTAGAAGATGCTCCACTTCCTGGTCGGCCGTTTGCTCAAAGTTGTCATACCATAGTCCAACAGCGCTCAGATTTTCGGTGCGCAGGACACATATGATTGCGTCTGGTAAGGCAGAAAGGGCCTCGGCAGTCTGAGCCGCGCATATTGGCACAGCCAGAACCAGTTGCCTAACGTCCAGCTTATGGAGTGCGCGTAAGGCCGCTGACGCGGTACTTCCAGTCGCCAGCCCATCATCCACCAGTATCACCGTGCGACCTGACAACTTCAGGGCGGGCTTGCTTCCCCAGTATCGTGCAAGGCGAGCATTCAGCTCGGCGGTTTCGCGGACAGCGACCAGGTTTACCTCTTCCTGGGAAATGCCTATCTCTCGAATTATCTGTTCATTGAGCACAAGTATACCACCGGGGGCCACGGCTCCGATTCCGAGCTCAGGCTGGCCGGGCGCTCCAATCTTTCGCGCTGGGAAGGCACGTAGCGGCGCGTCCAGGTGGCGGGCTACTTCGTACCCAACGGGTACTCCACCCCTGGGTAAGGCAAGCACTACGGGGTCGCTTATGCGATAAGGTTCGAGAAGAGGTGCCAGTTGGCGACCCGCATCCCGCCTGTCCTTGAAGAGACGCCCACGTTTCACGCCCGCATCGCCTCCCTCAGTTGTTTCGACATCTCCCATGCCGTTTATCCCTCTGTCCCTGCTGTGCCCTGTGGGCGCACTTTACGTCTTCTGATTAACGAGCCACCCACCAGGACGTAGACTATCAGCAACATAGTCGTACTGCTAATCACACCTGAGGGAAGCATGCTTGTTGGTAAGAACGAAAAGATGATCCAGTGCCGGCCAGGGCCGAGATGTACCGCTCTAAACAGGTAGTACGCTGTATACACTTTTTCGGCCCGACCGTCTACCGTTACCGACCAACCAGGGTAGTTCTGGTCAGTAAGCACGAGCCATGCGGAACGATCCACCACTGCCTCAAGCTCAACACTATTTCTGCGATATGCTGTGATAGTGACTGTGCCCAAATTACCCTCTGCCTCATTACTCTCGTTCGAAAGCGGAGACTCCTCCAGCAACACCGCGGACCTGGGGTCGAAACCTGGTTCCACGAGTTGGCGCAGGATTCCCGCCGCAGGTAGAATCTCTGCTTTTCCCACCAGGAAAGCACGCGGCATTGCGCTTGGGTTCTCAAAGATAGTGATTTCATCCCTAAATGCGACGCTAAACGGAAGCCCCGGCGCGAAACTGTTACCCGCTAATACATACCTCACGTTCATTAGGGAGGCCAGAGTCGATGTATACACCTGGGGGCGCACAAAGACATTGGAATATGGGCCGACGCGCCTTGCCGCGCCGAAGCTTTGATCGACTACACCCCAGTATTCTTCCAGGCGTCGAGTATGGAGAGAATCATAGCCCGCCACCGATTGAATATCAAATAGCAGCTGAGTGTTCGGGTTCAATATTGGTCCTGGGCTGTCAACACCCATCACCCGTTCGTAACCTGACCGTGCTCGAAGCCAATCTAGCGCTGGCGAAGACAGCAAGACATCATCCGGCTTCACCCAGGAGTTGTAAGTCGGGACCAGCGTGACCAGATCGAGTATGACCACAAGCCCCAGCAACGAATTGACTGCCTGGCTTTTCAGCGCGGCCCCTCGTTCTGTACCGGCGAGAGAAAAAGCGCCAGCTATAGCAAGTAGAGCAACCGCCGCGAACAATATTCCCACTGATCGCAATACCTGGCCCTCCTTGAGTGCTTTCAGGGCAGGTTCGGGTTCCGCCAACAATGCAACCCATGCAGACGCGAGGACCACAGCGAAGAAGAGAAGAAGGCTGGCAAGCACGATGTATCCGCGTCGTCGCGCCTGTGACAGAACGCGCGTTAGCGCATCGAAACCCAATCCCGCGAGCATTGCCACTGAGAAGATCAGAATATAGCCGATCCTCATTGGTAGGAGTGAACTCATGCCAGGAAGCCAGCGCGCGTATAGAAAGGGACCAAGACCGAAGGTAACTGCGACAGCAAGAAGAGCAAGGGCCAGCCAGAACCAGACAACCTTCGATGGCCGGAGAATAAGAGCCACAGCCGCTAGAAATGTCGGTAGAACGCCCACATACCAGAGATCGTTGAATATAAGGGGAATGCCTACGCTAGGTGTCGCGCTGCCGAAATATTCGGGCGCTAACAGCCGAAGCAAATAGGATAGGGGCCATGAATTGGACGAGACACGCCCCCCTGTACGTTCCGCGAGACTTGCCAACTCCAGAAATGGGCTGAGGTGAATTGCCGCCAACGCCAGACCGCCCGCAGCAATAATCGCGCCGCGTAGCAGCAGAACGACCGATTCTTTGCCTCGCACACCGACGACCGGGGAAATCACGCGCCACAATACCCAGCAGCCGAGCACTAAATAGCTGTACAGCACCCACTGCAAGTGGCCCGCAACGACCTGTAGACCGCATACCAATGCCGCGACTGCGGACCACCTCAAGTTACTCGAACGCAAGGCTTTATCCATTGCGAGCAGCATCCATGGAAGCCAACCATATACCGAGGCAACACCCGGTATCTCAAGCGCAAGTTGCAACATACCGCTTCCAGCGAAGGCTAAACCTGAAAACAGGGCACCAACAGGGCTGATTGCCTGATACCGAGCGAAAAAGTACATACCGAACCCCGCCAGCAGTACATTGAAAAAGGTAAGGATCTGAATAGCGCCAGATAATGGTAATAGCCAGAGTATCCAGGTGAGTGGATAATAGAGTTGGCTCTGTGAGTTAGCAGAGTAAGGAAAGCCGCCGAACGAATAAGGGTCCCACATCGGCCATTCGCTAGCATTTAAAGCATTCCTGGCGAAGACTGTAGAGGGCAAATAGAGTAATGCACCATCTGCGAGGTTAGGGTTCGTTATTGGCTCATGAGGCAATTGGCTCCACGGTCCCCACAGAGCTAATGTGTCAGACGGTACTGGGACTTTTCCAGTAAAGATGGGTAGGCAGAGCAGACAGGCGAAAAGCCAGATGGTAGCCAGGCTAGCAATGTCTGCCGGTCCAAATCTGCTGCCGAGTCCGGCCATGGGCGAATTGACTTCTACGGGCACATCGGACGCGCTTTGAGACATATGATGATATTGGGACTGCAGGTATGTTTTGTCAACTGAATTGCCGTCAGACGAAAAGTTTGCTCTTGAGCAGTAGCTTGTCCTAAGCGCCAATTCGATGTATAGTAAAGACCAGATTCGAGCACAAAGGCAAGGGAGCTACTGGACGATGATATTCCTCTACATTGCTGCTATAACTCTCTTATCATATCTGATCGGCGGCACCCCGGTTGGCTCTATAGTAGCGCGAATCAACAAAGTCGACATCAGCAGCCAGGGCAGTGGAAAGACCGGCTCGACAAACGTGCTCCGTAGTGTGGGACGCAGGGCCGCTGCTGTGGTATTGCTCGGCGATTTCCTGAAAGGTAGCATCGCAGTCCTGGTTGGCCGCTTCCTGGCAGTCACACTGATGCCGGGCGAAGAAAGACTAAGTTTCGCGGGCATATCGTTCCAACTGCTCACGCTCATTAGCCTTATTTCAGCTGCAGCCGCTGTTGCCGGACATGTTTGGTCAATTTACCTGCGCCTGTCCCAGGGCAAATGGCAGGGCGGGCGCGGGGTGGCAACGGCACTAGGGGCAGCACTAGTTGTAAATCCCTGGGTGGTGGTAGTGGCTGTGCTCGTGGCCGTGCCGACCATCTTCATCTCACGCTACGTGTCGCTAGGCTCGATACTGGGGGCGGCTGCGGGCGGCCTTAGCATTGTCTTGATGGTGCTGCTCGGTCAGATGGACCCGCTATCTATCCTCTTCATCTTTCTGGCGATCTTCATCATAGCGGCCCACCGCGACAACATCGAGCGCCTGCTAAAAGGCACTGAGCGCAAGATTGATGACCGGCTCAAAGTATAGGGTCTAGAGAGGCCACGACCCGGTCGGAATTGCGACCAGCACTACAAGCAAGGATAGACCGAAGAAGATTACTGCCTGTCGCCCTTTCGCCTGTGAACCCTCTGCCCGCTCTGACCGCGCACGCCCAATATGCGCCAGGCCCACCGCAGCAATCATCAGTGCAGGGTGTACCCATCCCAGGAACGTATCACCCGCCCAACGCGAACCAAGTACCCAGACGATGAGTCCAAGCAATGCCTGGATGTCCATAGCCAGTGGAAAGAAGAACG
>JBBRVL010000329.1:0-4866 GCA_038246925.1 Chloroflexia bacterium | reverse complement strand
TCAATATCCCCGATTTTCAAGCCTAAGGCCTACTAGACCGTTATGAGTCGACTTCTGAGTACCCCCAGCCTTTCTATCTCCAACTCCACCTCATCCCCAGGCTTGAGCCAACCCTCCGTGTTCTCTGGCCTCAATTCAAGGATATAAATCCGTGCTAGGGTTCAGTCATTAGGACTTAAACTCGTCCCATGTTTGGCTTGGTCCGTCTAGCAACAAAGGGACAGAATTCAATACATTTCGCCCAAGTATTCCCCACTCTTGATCAATAAGCAAAAACTGACCGCGGAATGTTCGCCTCAGGAAGATAAGTTCCAACTCAACGACTGGCGCGAAGCTTGTGCTATTATCAAAACCAATCAACTCATAACGCTTCCCGCTGTTAGCAGCTATGCCGAGTTCACCTGCTACAGATTGTGGGATCAGGGTCACGTCGGCGCCCGTGTCCATCAGCATCTTTACATCTGTCTTCAGCGCACCTGTATCACGATTGCGCAACGAGACAACAGCAAGCGGAGCAGGAGGATCAAACTCGGTGTTGTCATAGACCGGCACTCGGTGGCTCCTCGATTATCTCCATCTTGAAGTCGTTAGCGTACTGGGGTTGAGCAAGTCGCGGAGTATGAACGCGCGCTACCTGCTCAACCTCCATGTCAGGCACAATCACATATACCTTTGTGTTTTCCGGCAAGCGTACGTTTGATGTAAGGCGTATCTCGCCATGGTCGACAACACCTTCGAGAGTTATAATGCTCACTCTATTAGCCCCTTTCTGTTAATCCAGTTGTCTAAATAAATGCCTCTGCTCGACCTCCCACCAACTTGTTCCTCAATACCCCCAACCGCTCAATCTCCAACTCCACCTCATCCCCAGGCTTCAACCAACCCCCCGTGTTCTCTGGCCTCAACTCCAATATACACCCTGTGCCTACCGTGCCCGACCCTAGCACATCACCAGGTCTTAACCACACATCAGTCGAGGCCCACTCTATCATCGAGGCGAAGGTATGGGTGAGGGTATTGGCGTTGCCCCTCGAAAGCTCTTTGCCGTTGATGCGAGCAGCCATTTCGAGGTTGTAGCGGGTCTCTGCGCCTTCGCCTTCTCGACGCTCTTCAAGCTCATCGGGTGTAACCAACCACGGGCCGAGAGAGTTGGCGAAGTCCTTGCTCTTGGCTGGACCCATGCTCAGTTTCGCCTCGAAGTTGCGCCATGTATCGCGCGCGCTCCAGTCGTTCAGGATGAGGTAGCCCGCTATATGGTCGTTGGCCTCTTCCGCCGGGATGTCACGTCCAAGCTTGCCTATAACACACGCTATCTCAAGCTCGTAATCTACCTCATTGGAGCCTCGTGGAAAAGGCACATCGCCCGGCCCAAACACCGCCCCAGGGTTGGAGTAATAAAACACAGGGTGATCATACCATTCAGGTATCATCTCAAGCCCTCTGAGGGCGCGCGCAGTCTTCACGTGCTGCTCGAATGCATAAAAGTCACGTATCGTGCGCGGGAAGGGAATAGGCGCGAGCAACTGCACATCATCTACCCCCTGCGACGACTCCCACATGCCCTCTTCATCCGCCGTAACAACATCCACCAACCCACGCACCCGCTCCATCGCATCCGCCCCACTATCAAGCAATTCAAGCAAGGACATAGGTGGCTGCTGTTGTGAAGACCCGTCCCTCTTCTTGTTCAGCCATTCGTGAGCCGCTTCGAGATTGAGGACACGCGACATGCCATCCTGCATAGGCAAGTAGGCACCCACATGCGTATCTTGCCCTTCGTTGCGGTCGGGCGCGGTGCGATGTAGATGGGAGAATGTTACTAGCTTCATGTTTTGTACCAAACGTAGCTTGTGATGCTACTTGCCAGGTAAATAGGAACCTTATTCTGGAGCTTGATTCCCTGTCAGTAAGAGTACTATATTGCTGCGAATACGCACGCTCTTCTCGATGATAACAGCAAATTGGCCCGGTAAGTGTACTGCATAGTCATTCAGAGCAACCGTGAGTGTGCGTACCTGATTAGCTGCGCTCTCATCTCGCAGACGGAAGAGCACTATACCCTGATGTGCCTGGCCGCTGCGAAACACAAGCTCACCGAAATCTTTGTCGCTTCGTGATCAATATCCGTTCCTGCTCCGCTGCCCGCTCAAGAATATCCGCATCCCGTGCTTGTGGCGTCATCTCTGCAACTGCAAGTACATCATAGCCACTGTCTCGTAGATACTGTGTGACAGCCTTTACTTACCGACTCGTCGATGAGAAAGCGCATCATCTATAAATCTAAGTAGACATAGTGATTGGCAGCACTTCTTCACCAGCCACAACATAGGCAGCATAAGTTAGCGCGGCACGAATGTCTTCCGGTTGCAACCGGGGATACTCATGTAAGATTTCGGCCTCCGGTATGCCTTGCGCAAGTAGGCGGACCACCAGTTCCACGGGAATCCTGGTACCACGAATCACTGGCTTGCCGGTCATAACCTCCGGATTAACCTCAATCCTCTGTCGGATTTGCTCATTGAGCATGGACTTACCTCCAATCCCCTATAAGTTCCCCCTCAGCTCCTGCTCCCTCTCTATCGCCTCGAACAGCGCCTTGAAGTTGCCCTTGCCGAAGCCCCGCGAGCCGTGCCTCTCGATGATTTCGTAGAAGAGGGTTGGGCGGTCTTGCACAGGTTTGGTGAATATCTGTAGCAGGTAACCTTCGTCATCCCGGTCTATCAAGATGCCTAGCTCTTCCAGTTGGTTGAGGTCTTCTTTTATCTCGCCGACCCGTTCGGGCGCTTCCTCATAATAGGCGTGAGGCACTTTCAGGAACTCCATGCCGTTGTTCTTCAGATTCGCAACTGTGCCCAATATATCCCCCGTGATGAGGGCGATGTGCTGCGCTCCAGGCCCACCGTAAAAGTCAAGGTACTCCTGTATCTGTGACTTCTTCTTCCCCTCGGCAGGCTCGTTAATCGGGAACTTCACGCGCCCTGTGCCGTCCTGCATCACCTTCGACATAAGAGCAGAGTACTCGGTCGAGATATCTTTGTCCTCGAACGATATAAGCTGGCTGAAGCCCATAATGCGCGCATAGTAGTTCACCCACTCGTTCATCTTGCCCAACTCTACATTGAGTACGATATGGTCGACAGCCGCCGGACCAGTCGGCGTTCCTTGCACATCCCTCTTATGGTAGCCTGGCATGAAAGTGCCCGCGTAATCGTCGCGGTTGATGAATGAGTGGATAGTGTCCCCACAGGCAGCGATGGCAGCCTTGCGGATGCGTCCTTTCTCACTCTCGATAGTAACCGGCTCCAGCACGCCCCTTGCGCCCCGCTCGACCGCCGTGTTATAGGCATAATCGACATCGGGCACGCGCATGGCGATGTCCTTCACACCGTCACCGTGACGCAAAACATGATCTGCTATCTCGCCCTCAGGGTACATAGGCGCGGTCATAACTATGCGAATCTTATTCTGCTCAAGCACGTAAGAGGCCCGGTCTCGTACCTTCGTCTCAGGCCCGGCGTATGCAGTAATGTTGAAGCCCATTATAGTGCGGTAAAAATGTGCCGCCTGCTTGGCGTTACCAACGTAGAACTCGATGTAATCTATCCCCTGGATGGGGAAACTGTCCTTCTGCTCTGCCCGTGCTTCTTTCGTGGCTGCCTGCACAGCCCCGGCAACAGGGCTGTTGCCTCTATGCTCGCCAGTTACGACAGCATCAGCCTGTGTGGTCTCTTCGGGGTTCATAGAGTACCTCCTTACTGAAGCGTGTGCCTCATCGCACGCGCCAATACGTCCATTCTAAGTAGGGCTAGCATATCACCGGGCAGAGGTAGTGTCAAGCGTCGGGACGCGTAGTACGGAGCAAGAGACTGGGAAACTTTATTGCGTGAGTAGACTATTTAGATACCCAGCACATGCATAGATAGCAGCCAACGCCAAGCCAGGAGGGCTAACATTCCCACCAGGATAGTTAGCAGCAAGAATCTGCTGCGCCACGCTACTACCGTAGAGATGATACCTGCCACAAGGTAATCGTTGGTAGGGGTGATCGCCAGCCGCTCCTCCTTGAATAGTACTGCCTGGACGATTATGGCGGTAAGCACAGCAGGCGGCACGTAGTTGAGTGCGCGAAAGAGCGCCGGGGGCATGGAGATTCTACCCACCATCGCAAGCACCGGATAACGTACCACCAGCGTTACGAATGCCATACCAGCGATGATAATTACCTCGTTCATTCACCCTCTTCCGGTGTCGTCACCGAGACACCACGTTTGGACCACGAAGCTATTACGCCAGCCATTACGCCTAGAATTGCCGAGGCAATCAGACCTAGCTTGTTGGGTAAGCCGTATGTAAGTGCTGCGGTTATGCCCGCCACCAGCACCGACGCCAGGGCAGGACGATTACGCACAAACGGCACCAGGATGCCGATAAATGTCACGATCATGGCAAAATCCAACCCCCAGTTCTGAGGATTCTCGATATACTGCCCGGCTATCAATCCCACCAGTGTGCATAGAATCCAGTTGGCGTACATGAATACGGCGGAACCAAAGTGGTACCAGTGTTTGTAAGGCGATGCATCCACCGCTTTATACCGCTATACCGCTACCACAAACGACTCGTCGGTCAGCCAGAAGCCGAGGGGCAGCAGCCAGCGTTGCGATAGGTGCTTCATGTGCGGGGCCAGGGTCGCGGAATAGAGCGCATGGCGCAGGTTAACGACAAAGGTTGTGAGGATTATTATGGTGGCGCTCGTCCCGCTCGCCATGAGATTCACAGCAATAAATTGTGATGAGCCTGCGAACACGAAGGCAGACATCGCAAGCGCCCCAGCAGGGGAAAGGCCACTCGTTGCCGCCAGCGCGC
>JBBRVL010000328.1:0-4881 GCA_038246925.1 Chloroflexia bacterium | reverse complement strand
GAGAGATACTGCTGCAAATGGAACCTACGTCCGTAGATTGCATTGTTACTTCACCACCCTATTATGGGCAGCGGGACTACGGGGTATCTGGTCAACTTGGCCTGGAGGCGCATCCCCAGGAATACGTAGACAAGCTCGTTGCGGTTTTCGATGCCGCAAAGCGAGTCCTCAAGCCAACCGGTAGTCTGTGGGTAAATCTCGGAGATACTTACTGGAGCGGTAAGGGACGCTCGCACGGTCGTGATTTGAAACAGAAGCACAGGCGCTTCCTACGACCTCAGGACCAGACCGGCGCTCGCCCCCTGTGCGCACCTAAGCAATTATTGCTTATCCCACACCGATTCGCTATTGCAATGCAGGATGCCGGTTGGATTGTAAGAAATGACAATATCTGGTACAAGGTCAACCCAACACCCGATCCAGTCAAGGACAGGAGTGCTGCAGCACATGAATACATGTTTCACTTTGTTTTGCAACGCAGGTATTTCTATGATTATGAAGCAGTTGCGGTGCCCACAAAAACATGCAGTAAAATGAAAGCCCCACCTTCCGTATGGAAGATAAAATCAGCGCCTACATTCAAGAAACATTGTGCTGTATTTCCTGAGGAACTAGTCCGGATTCCGGTACTTGCGACCCTGCCACAGGAAGGCATCCTCCTTGACGTATTTTGTGGCAGCGGGACTGCTTTGAAGTATGCCATTGATCAGGGTGGCGACCGACGTGCAATCGGTATTGATGTGAGTGAGTCCTCTCTGAAAGAAGCATGCACGCATGTTACGGATGCGCAACTGGGAGGCTAGGTACTTTCATCGTCCGAGGTTGGCACGTCAGTGTCACCAGAAGATTCGAGTTCTTCTAGGAGAGGGTTATCACCAGGTTCTTCAGTTTCTGGATCCTCGATAAAGGACAGGAATGAAAGTTGCTGCGCTTTTGGCAACTTTCTCGGATCTTCAAATTGAGGAAGTGACAACTGTTCTTGGCCTGCCCGTAATGCCTCAATTACTTCACGCTGGTTGTTACAAAAAGGATGAGTTTCACGTGCATTACTGGGTACCGTTGGGCCTCCACGAGCATGCTGCACCACGTGATCTATGTGCGTAGAATCACTTGGATAGAAACGACCTCCGCAAATCGAACACTCCTGGAACATCTTTACAAAGTTACCCACGTGGACTGTTTCCCTGGCCTTGCCCCGGAAGAGACGATCGGTACTTACAGGTCCGTTAGATGTCAAAGGCTGATCATCTGTACTCAATGTCTCAATAAGATTCTCGTGGCTGCTTCGGAACTGCTCATCAGTTATTCGGTCATCATGTTCAATAAGCAGGGTCAATAGGCCATCGAAGTAAAGTGCAGTAGGATAGGTGACTTCAGGACCTGATCCTATTCGCCGACCTATCCTACCAATGACTCTATCTTTGTTTTCCAAGAGCACATTCTCAAATGCGCCTCTGTGCAAAGTGAACAGCCGTTTTCTAGACTGTACCTCTGTGGTTGTTCCTCGGTTTAACCAGTAGATCATTCCGTAAAGCAAGCTCCGGACGAATGTTCCTTGAGTATTATAGAAATAGACCAAAGGAACCAGGGCAAGTGAGCGTGGCGATTTGCCAGCAATGTTTTCAATCACCTCACGCGCATGCACTAACAAACGCTGACCGTTCGTAATCATCACAGGAACCGGCTCTTTAGCATCACGCTGCAAGAGTCGACGCATTTCAGGCGGCTGCCCCTTATTACCCTCAGTTATCGTTAGCAATTCGGCTGTATAAGCTGCTTGGAGTTCTGGTCTTGTGTATGGAGTGGCTAATAGAGGTTGTCTGGGTTCCGTTATAGGTTTTTGATAGACAGGTGTAAATAGCAAGGCATGGAGCTCCTGAACAGTCTTGAGTATCTCCTCAATTTGCTGGCGAGCCCTGGGATCATTCTTAACCTCAGGAGCGTGTAGCGGCCAACAATGTTCCCTGTCTGAGACCCGAGCAACAGATGTGACAGCTCTAGCAAAGCTAGATCGTCGGTTTTCTACTAACGTTGTCTCCCAAGGGGACAACTGGCGACCTGACTTATTGATGTTGAGAAATGACTCTTCAGCCTTTTCATAATCCCCCTTTACCCAAAGAATCGGAAAGCCCATATTAACAGACTGCCAGCGTCGCACAAGTTTTGCATACGTTATTTCTTCCGTACTCATTTCGAGCGTCACATCTTTCCCATGTAACGTAAGATCTTTGTAGCGGCGGTGCGCTTGTAGATACTCTTCAAAGGGTCCTATTTGGTGTTTCTTCAGTAGTTCGCGGACACGGCGACCAGCTTCCTTACTATTCTTCTCAAGGCTTTCATCCTTATAATCCTGAGCAGGTCGCCGATCACCCCAATCATCGCGAAGCCAAGCTAACAAGACAGAGATTCTGTGCCCGCCGTCCAAAACGTACCAAAGGCTTTCTGGATTGAGCCAAAGGATGACACTCGGAACGACCTGCTCAGTCAACACCGATTGCAAGAGTGATACACAATCATCTGGCGTCCAAGCCCATGTAGCCCGTTGAAAGTCGGGTTTGCGAAGCAACTCGGCACGCGAACTGTCGCCTGTCATTAGGTGCTCCACCTTCAGATAAGGCTCGTCCCCTGATGAGTTATCTTCAGGAGTGATCGCACGGCGATAGAGGAGATTATCACGTGCGATATGGTGATCAAGGTATACTTTTTGGCTGCTGGCCGCCATGGTTCATTCCCCTTCTATCCCAATGGAAGACGGAACATCAGTCTTGTCGCTTGTATCGTAGGTGGTGTGCTTGAGCGGGCACCTTTTCTTACCACACCCATTCAAAAGGAATAGCATCAAGTTCACTCGGCATTATATCACACCGCCTGTACCAACAGTGAAATCATAGCGAGCGTTACCGTATCACGATTGGAAAGAATGAGCGCCTGAAAATAAGGCTCTTTGAGATAATTGGGGTCGGAGAAGCAAAGAGACCTGACTCACCTAAGGTCCAGGTATTTTTTGTGCGTAAATTGTAGCGCGCCCGGAGGGATTCAAACCCCCGACCCTCTGTTCCGAAGACAGATGCTCTAGTTCACTGAGCTACGGACGCATGTTGCCTTTATTATACCGCAAGGCCCATGCTTACACCAAGAGAGCACGGGCCTTGTAATAGGCAAATTAATTACGCCGAACGCTCTATATCATCCTGAGCGCCAGCAGTGTCGCCAGCACCGAAGCAAACACGAACAGCGCGAGCCAGAGCGGGGGGTTACGTCTATAAAGCGTCCAACCATCAGCGGGCGGGTCTGACACCGACGTAAACGCCAGCACCAGTATCGAAGCGAACGTTATTATCCGCATCGAGGGCCAGCCGGTGAGCCAGTACACTACCCCAGCCAGCAGCCCCACAGCCAGGTTCAGCGCCAGCCCCGCAGCCATAATCGACACAGCCGGCCCGCCGCCTATCCAGCTTCTCGACGGCATCCTTATACCGCCTGCAATCCCAACCGTCGCTGCTTCCCCGTTCGCTACGCTCAGGACTGAAGGCTTGTTGCTCCCCTCGTCAGCTGCTGCCTCTATTTGCGATTCTTCCAGCATCTCTCGCTCTTCGGTAGTGCGTGACTTCTGCGTCTTGCCGAAGCGCACACCCTCTCCCCCCTCTTGCCCACTACCCGACAAAGGCTGCACTCGTGTCACCGTCTGCCAGCCGTAGACGAAGCCGAACGGTATGCTCACGATACCGAGAATGATGCCCAACACCCAGTTGTGGTGCATCGTGTAACTCTGCCGGGCGCGAGCCGCCATGCGCTGCGCAAGCTCGTTACCGCCGAACGCGATTATCGAGGCCACCAGCGCCACCGGCAAGTAAAGCAGGAAGACCTCGAACGAGCCTCCCGACGTGCCCCAGGCCAGCGCCAGCATCCCTATCACAGAAGGTATCGCCAACGCTATCAGAAGCGACCTCATATCACTGCGCGGCGTAATCAGGCCGGGGGCCACCGATTTTGCCTGCGCATCCACCAGCAGGCCGAGTTTGCCCAGCACGCTTCTCGCGGGCAGCACGCCCCTGCGGTTGGTCAGGCGGTCGCCGCCGATAAGGGTATGCAACAACAGCAAGAGCAGCAAGAGCAGGGCTGGCAGCCTTTCCAGGAAACCTGTGGGGGGAAGAGCCGGGGCAGGCACCGCGCCACGCTCATCGTAGCGCAACTGGTGACCCCACGAAAGCGCCCCCGGCCCGACCGACTTGATAGCGTCGCCCTGCGCTCGTTCGGCAGCAAAGAAGTTACCTATCCCCTGCTTGTATCCAAGCGCGGCCAGGTTCTGCTGTCCCCACGCATAAGAAGGGCTAATCGTTGCCGCCGACTGAAGATAGAACCGGCCCAGGTCGGGGTTCCCGTTCTCCACGTGGTAGACACCAAGATTGTTCCACGCTGGAGCAAGTGACGGGTCAAGGTAGATTGCTTGCCTGTATCGCGCTGTCGCTATGGGTCCTTTCCCCTCACGATTGGCGTCGGCAGCCTGGAGAGCCAACCCGGAGGGCACGCTCGTACCGTTAGCAGCCCATAGCGGGCGACCCACGCCGCTCGACACTCTTACATCGCGCAGGTTGCCTGTTATAGAGGCAATCCGCATTGCGTTGGCGGCTTCTTTTACCTGGCCTCCCTCTCGCAAGAGAGCCGCACCCTGCAACATTATCTCCGGCGCGTCGGGGTCGAGGGCGATGCTTTGCGCGGGTGCTGTTGGGTTGTAGCCATTATCCATGAGGACTTGCAACCCAGGCTGCACTCCACCGGACCCGGAGTATAGCGCAGTGGCACGGGCCAGACCCGCAAGCGCGGCGGACCTACCGGGTGAACCCGCAGGCAATCCCTTCAAGCGTTGCCAGGCTTCGCTAT
>JBBRVL010000327.1:0-4887 GCA_038246925.1 Chloroflexia bacterium | reverse complement strand
ATGATATATAGCCCCATGCGCATCGGCCCCTCTACACTGGCTTGCACCCACTCGGCCGTCCCATAGGAGTCTTGATTCTGCTCGCGCACTCGCCCGACGTTCGTGACGCTTGCCGACACAAAGTTCACGGGCCGCCCTGGCCGCTCTAGCTCATCGACCGCTTCGAGGGCGCGAGCCAACAGGTCGCGCCACTGGCTGACAGGGATTATAGGGGCGCTGCCTTGCATCGGTTCGATGGCAGCGCGGAATGCTGCTCCCACCTGCTCTGGCGCTCCCGGCGGCATAGAGAGAGTACCTTCCGGCGTAAGGCTCGATTGCTGGCCCGTATATGCTTCAAACATTGTGCTGGCAAGTCGGGCCAGGTCGATACTCTGCTGCTGCGCCAGGTCGTCCTCGTCGCCCGTAGTGACATGGGCGTTTTGCAAGCTCGCCAGTGAGGCCCGATCACCTTGCACGAGTATGTCGTCCGCCTCGGCCCCCGCGCCGACCACGCTTCGCTCGTGCAAGTAGCTAAGTGCGTCAGCAAGCTGGACCGCCCAGCTAAGGACTTGTCCGCCCGCTCGCGGCATGCTCAACTGGCTCAGGCGGACTCCTTGCCGCGGCTCGGCGACAGCGAAGTATCTCATCAACCCGAACGGCTTGTATTCGAAGAAGTCGATAACCGGCACGAGGTTGGGGTGATACAAGTTGAACTGCATCAGCGATGGGTCCCGAATTAGAGACTCCGGGCGGTAGCTCTCCGCCATCAAGTAGAACTCGGCGGGAGGCTGGCCGTCAAGCGGCGACCCACACTGGCCGCATGTGCCCTCGTTTGATGGCGAGAGCCGACCACAGTTGGCGCACCACTGCTGCTGCCTCGCGGTCACCCGGTACAGGTTGCGGTCCGAGCTATGGTGAAGCTGGCTCTGGATAATATAACGTCCATCAACCACAGCGCCCACCGGCAGAGGCGTAAGAGCTTCCGGCTCTTGCACCTGGGGTAAGGGCGCGGTCTGTGCCTCAACAGCGCGTGCGGGACGACTTTCCACAGGGGCATCCGCCTGAATGGAGGCGGTCTCATCTAGGGGGACCCCCGCATCTTCGCCCTGGTCTTCCGGCTCTTCATGCCCCTCATCAGCCATGCCCACAGGCTCGTCCGCGTATTCTTCTTCGACAGAATCTCCTGCCTCGTCTGCGTCATCTGTCTCGTCAACCTCAACCGTGGCAGCATTCAAGGATCCATTTTCGTTAGATTGTTCACCGACAATGTCGTATGCCTCGTTCGCGGGCGCTTCCTCTACATCGAGATGGTTGTCAGTAGGAACAGGATCCTCAGCTGCGTCGATTGTTCCTTCCTCGGTATGGTCAAGGCCGGGAGCCAACTCATCGACTGGATTAGCGTTCATTTCGGTATCTGTCTCAGAAGGCTGAACAGAGACGGCGCCATCCGAAAGTCCGCCGTCACTGAGCGCGCCATCCACGGCAACTTGCGCCTCGGTATCAGGCTCTGGTTTTTGGCTATTCTGTTTACTCATACGGCGGAGTCTATTCATTTCCTCTCCAGCAAGTTGCTATGCAGGCACACGGAAGACAAATTGCACGTCGCCCACCCTAATTACGTCACCATCCGACAGCAGATTCTCCCCCGTTCGCATTTCGTTGACGAACGTTCCACTCCCTGACCCGTGGTCCACCAGCACAAAGCCCTCGCTTTCGCGGCGCAGCTCAGCGTGGGTCGGGTCCACAGTCTTCCACCCCTGGAACAACGAGTCGATGACTATATCGCTGCCGGGCGCGGTGCCTATAAGAACGCGCTCGCGTGAGAGGACATATTCAAGTTGCTCGTCAACCCTACCAATTGTTTCCAGGTAGGGTGTAGTCTCGCTTACGACATCTGGCGGCGGCGCAACTGCCGCAAGGAGAGAAGCACGTGTCGGGCGCAGGTCCTGGCCGCAGTCATGGCAGAAGTTCTCGTTGAAACCGTTGCTCACCCCACAATTAGGGCAGTCCAGCGTGGTGGGCATTGCTACGGGAGGTACAAACGGCGCTGGGGCCGCCGATGTCGAAGCGGCCATAGGACTCTCAACTGCTTCCGGCATAGTGGTAGATAACGTGCTTGTTGAGGTAGTAGAAGGATCATATGGCGGGACACCGGCCACTGGGCCTGTACTAGGTCCGGTGGCTACTACAGCAGGTGTTCGTCGGCGCGACATCAGGTACAACAGCCCACCCAGTAGAGCCGCGCCAAGTAAAATCACGGGAAGCCATGGGAAACTGGAAGAACCCGCAGCGCCGCCGGGGATGGTACTTCCTGTGCTGCTGTTGTCTGTGCCGGGCGGAGCCGCATCCGATGGAAGAGTGGAGGTATCAGTTGTGGCGGTTGGTCTGGAGGCCGCGGCGGTAGCCGCAACTGCCTGGGCCTGGCTTGTCTCTTCAGGAATTGGATTAGTCGCGGCTGTACCCTGGGCGGTATTTTGGGCGGCAGGCGCCTCCGATGATGCAACCGGACTGGGTACTGTGGGGCTACCCACCGTAGTAGCTGTCGCACCTGCCTGAGACATAGGGCCTGCGGGAGCGGCTGCCACAGCAAGATCGTAAGTCACTGAGAGCATTGCAACCAAAAGCGAGGCAACAACTGCTGTAACCATTATAAGAGCGAGGCGAATAATAATATTCGCAGTGTGCAGTCGCACCTGCGATCTGATATGTGTATGGCGATTCAAAAGAAGGTAGCTCTCCCCCTGTCTAAATATGTTGTGTCTAAGAGGCCCGGAGGTTATTATAGCAAGTTGGCAGCCTCATGTCTAACGATGCAAGGGGTTAGGGGATCAGGGGTTAGGGATTGGATACGTGAAACGTAATTACCGACCACCAATCCCCAATCCCTAACCCCCCAGAATAAAGTTTAGCTGCACGCGGCCAATGCGCACGCGGTCGCCATTGCGTAGGCGTGTCGGCACACCACCAGGGAGGCGTTTATCATTCAGAAACGAGCCGTTGGCGCTGCCGAGGTCTTCTATAAAGTAACCTCCCGCGTCAGCCACTATGCGCGCGTGTTGGCGCGATACGTATGCCGCCGGGTCGTTGTATGTCAAGTCGAGGTGGGGGAAGATCTGCCTGGACAGGCTGCGCCTACCGATATTGAAAGGATTTTCCAGCACGCGACGCTCCCAAAGCACACCATTGGGGCCAAGCACCTGAAGCTTGCCTGGGGGCCTGCCCGCGAGTGAAGCGCCACACTTGCCGCAAAAGTGCGCCTTACCCTGGTTGGTCACACCGCACACCATGCACGTCCGCGAGCCGTCGCTGTTCTCAGGCATAGGCCCTGAACCATTTCCGGCGGGCGCCGAAATATCAGCAGGAGACGCGCCTGGCATCATTACACCCGAGATTGGCTGTATGCGGGTGTCGACGCTCGATACCATGCCGGCTCCCGACGCAGCAACGCCTGTCGCAGCAAGAGGTGTAGAAGGCGTAGAAGATGTAGACTGCTTGAGTGGGCCGGAGGTATGTGCCTCGTCCGCACGCGGCGGCTCGTATGGCACGCCCAGGCAGCGACGGAAGTCAAGCTCCAGTACGCTGGCACTGGGGGGTCGGGCGTCCATATCCCGCGACATCGACCGGATGATAAGTTGCTCGGTTGCAGGCGTTATTTTCGGATTATAATCACGCAAGCTGGAGGGGGTAGTAGCAGGCGTGGGCGGCCTACCCGTGAGCAAATGATAGAGAGTGGCCGCGAGTGAATAGACATCTGAGCGGGCGTCAGTCTGTCCCTTACCGAATTGCTCGAATGGGGCATAGGCGGCCGTGCCCATCGACATCGTATCACGGCGCTTACCCTCTTTGTAAGTGCGCGCTATTCCAAAGTCGATCAACTTGGCCTGGCTATTGGGCATAACCATAATGTTCGCCGGTTTCACATCCCGAAAAATAACAGGAGGGTCCTGCGTGTGAAGGAAATGGAGCACCTGGCTCACCTGGATGCCGTACTTGAGGGCTTCGGCTTCGTCCATCGGCTGCCCGCGCAGACGGTCGAGACGCTTCTCCAGCGACTCCCCTGGGATTAGCTCCATGACCAGATAGGGACGCCCCCCTTCCGTGAAAAAGTCGGTAACTCTGGGCAGGTTATGATGGTCAAGGTCGCTCAGTATCTGAGCTTCGCGCCTGAAGGCCTCCAGGAGCTGGCGGCGCTCTTCTCGGTCGCGCCCGTCTTCATCAGCAGGGCCGCTGTGGTGAGCCTGTGTGTCGAGGTCGGTGCGCATCTCCTTGACCGCGACCGAGGCGTCCTCGCGCTTGGTGTCCTCGGCTTTGTAGACGGCCCCCATGCCACCGCCGCCAATCACGCGGAGAATGCGGTAGCGCCCGCGCAGCATATAGCCGATAGGTAGGAACTCGTACATGACGCAATTATAGAGTGACCCCCGTTTGGTGTCAACGGATATATGTAGGAAAGGAGTCCTATAGCCATGTGTACTAATGGCAAGGGGAGTTAGGGATTGGGGATTGGGGGTTGGGTTTAGTATGCAGAAGTCAGTGGTCATGCCTCCAATCCCTGATCCCCGACCCCTAATCCCTGAAACGTTCGCCGGGCACGTTCCTATCTGATTACGAATAGCGGACTTCCATACCGACGAAGCGGGTTGCGATGGGAGTTCGCTATTGTCTATTTGTTTGTCACGCGCTGTATAGCGAAACTGCGATATAATAGACATCAACCAGCAGTTACTTGTTATCACGCAATCGGAATAACGAAGGAACCTTCTCTATGTCGAGCAACAGACGGACCGTCCCAACCCCAATCGCAGCGCAACCACCAAGATGGCGGGGAGGCCTATCTCGCATCTGGTGGGTCGTTATCGGCGTGCTAATCCTGGGGATAATCCTCATTTCTACGCTGGCCGAGATGCT
>JBBRVL010000326.1:0-4903 GCA_038246925.1 Chloroflexia bacterium | reverse complement strand
GGCCGGCGCGGCATTGCTCCTGGTTGCCCTCAAGCCTCAGATACTGCCGCTCGTGCTGCTGGTTATGCTCCTCCAGAAGGAGTTCAAGGCGCTAGCCATATTCGGTGGTCTTATGCTCGCCCTCAGCGTGCTGGCTATGATATTTCTCGGTCCGGGCTGGCCGCTCCAATACCTCAGCCTGCTAATAGGAGTTGCTAGCTGGGGCGATACGGCGGCGATAGACCCCGCCATCATGCACAACTGGCGCGGCTTCGCTACCAACCTTTTCGGCTCAGAATCAGCCCTGGTAACGCCTCTGTACCTGTTCTTGACAGTTGCATCCATCGGCATCGTGGTATGGGCCTTGTGGCGTGCCGGCCTGGTAAGCGGCTGGGCAAAACAGCCGACCGAGCTTTACCCGCGCCCGCAAAACAGAGATCTCCTCTGGGCGCTCGTCGGCATAGTAGCCCTGCTCATCTCCCCTCACCTCAACCCGCACGATCTTACACTCCTTATATTTCCGGCCTGGATACTCGGCACATACGCTGCTTCGGGCGCGGCTGGGCGGACACTTTCACGGGCGTGGGTCGTCATTCTCTGGGCCGGTTACGCTATCCTACCCCTGTCCTTCGCCGTTCAGGGGTTAGGCAATAGCTCGAATGGGGATAACACTTCTATAGTGGTCGTACCGAGTGTGCTGTTGATGGCCGGGGCCGCCGCGTTACTCGTCTGGCAGCTAGCTCTCCGCTGGGACGGGGGAAGAGTGCCCGCTCCATACGCGGAAAGCGTATAACTACAGGAAAGGCAGGCTCAGTGCACGATCAAGCAGCTATAGCTACCTATAAGACGCAGAACATCATCTGGCGCGCTCGCTCGCAGCAGTTCGACGACTGGACTCTCCATGGTACGAGACTTTCGGCGAATGGCAGTCTTACGCTCGATCCCGAAAGTGCGCGGCCCGGCCAGGATAGCCACGCACGGGGCGGGTACAACGATCACAGCTTCTTCAATGGAGGCGCTTTCTACCTGGGTGAAGCTATAAGTCCGTCTGTTGATGCCTACTTCGCCTTCACTGAAGGGATAGCCTCCTGGAACGCGGAAACACCCGATGACACATGGGTCGAGACACAATTGCGTGTCCAAATAGCCGGGCGGTGGACCGAATGGTACAGCATGGGCGTCTGGGCGGCGGGCTGCTCCACGATAGAGCGCCATTCGGTAGGCGGCGAACAGGGCGATGCTGATGCAGCAGTCGATACAGATACCCTTATGTTGAGTGATGGGTTAGAGGCGACTGCCTTCCAGGTCAAATTACGCCTCTTTGCCTTGCAGCCAACGATCTCACCGCAGGTGCGAGGAGCGGCGGTTGCTATCTCGACAACGCCGCTCGAACCGTCCGACCTGGAGCCTGGCAACCCGAGAGCTTGGGGCAAACGGCTCCCCGTGCCTCAATGCTCGCAGATGGTCTACCCTGATGGGGGAAACGTCTGGTGCAGCGCGGTGTCGGTCTCAATGGTACTGGCCTACTGGGCCGGCGACCTCGACAGCCCATGTGAGCAGCGCGTGCGCGCCACCGTGGAGGGCGTTTACGACTGGCTATACGATGGTCACGGCAACTGGCCCTTCAATACGGCTTATGCAGCTACCCATAACCTCGAAGGGTACGTAGCGCGCTTCACATCACTGGCTCAGGCCGAAGTGTGGATAGCGCGCGGTGTGCCCGTAATCATAAGCTATTCCTGGAACGATGGTGACCTCGATGGGGCAGCGGTGCTTTCAAGCGAAGGCCACCTGGGTGTGCTAATAGGCTTCGATGCTGAGGGCAACCCGATAGTGAACGATCCCGCCGCCAAAACAGACGCTGCCGTCCAGCGTACCTACCGCCGCGATCAGCTGGAGACCCTGTGGCTTCAACACTCAGGTGGAACGGTTTATATCATAGCACCAGAGGGTCATGGATAGAACTCTGGCTTGTGCCGTCGCTTCTCTTACGATTCGGAAGGTGCGGCCTCCGGGTTTCCTGACTGCTGTGTGGTTGTGGCTACCATGGTGGCGTCGGATGCGGGACTGGGGTTCTTGGGCACGCGGTAGATCCTTCTGCCGGAGCCGTCCTCCTGGCCATAATCTATGCGCTCGCCGTAGGGCAGGTTGGCCTCAGATAGGCGTGCGTTGGAGCCTGACCTGCGCCTGTAGATGAACATTGTCCAGGCGAAAGCAATAGTGAAGAGAGCCACTACCTGAGGCGCTCGCAACCCGCCAACCAGTGCGCTGTCAACGCGTATCTCCTCGATAGCTATACGGCCCACCGAATAGAAGATAAGATATATCCAGAGCAGATCGCCTTCAAGCAGGCGAAAGCGCCTTTGTCTGCCAAGCCATACGAGCAGGCCGAAGTTGAGCAGGTCCCAGATCATCTCGTAGGCGAATGTGGGGTGGAAGCGGGTGTCAATATTGGGGTTCTGGATGCCCGCCACCTCGCGCTGGCGCTGCTCGTTGATCTGGATACCCCACGGCAGAGTGGTTGGAGAGCCGAACGCTTCCTGGTTGAAGAAGTTGCCCCACCGCCCGATTGCCTGGGCGAGCGCGAGACCGGGCACGATGATGTCGGCCCATTTTAGGAAGCGCAAATTATAGCCCCGGCAGTAAAGCCACACAGCGAGCGCGCCGCCTACCACCGCGCCCTGTATGCTTATACCGCCCTCCCATATAGCGAAGACCCGGAACTGCCAGGGAAGTTGTGCCCCGAAAACGAGTAGCGGCTCGTGTGAGAGGCTGCCCAAACTAGGCAATACCCAGCCGAGCCTCGCGCCCACGATGCCCGCGATGAGCACCCAGGGAAATAGCTGCCACACATGGTCCGGGTCCTCGCCGCGCCTCCTGGCCTCCCTGATAGAGAGGTAAGAAGCCACGAGCACCCCCAGCATGATCATGATGCCGTACCAGTGTATGACTATATCGCCTATCCTAAAGGCTTCGCGTTCAGGTAACACACTCTCTCCTTGGTCGGGATTACCAGTTAGGTAAACAAATCATCAACCGGCATCGTCCAGCCGGGCACCGCAAGCTCTGCTTCGGCGATTTCGCCTCGGCGGTATATAGCCGGATTGTCAGGGTTATTCTGCCCGTATACCCTCACAACTTCATCTCTGAGCACATCCACATCCCATACAACCTGTGTGCCAGCGGCGAAATAGTCTACGCGTTTTGCGGCTAACTCGCGTTCGGCCTTTGGTCCGTAATCGCCTTCGCTTCTCACTTCAACGGCGAAGATGGGAGCGCCTTCCAGGAACTTG
Organism: Chloroflexia bacterium; assembly: GCA_038246925.1. GTDB lineage: Bacteria > Chloroflexota > Chloroflexia > QHBQ01 > JADMIH01 > JADMIH01. The sequence goes on along the minus strand of JBBRVL010000326.1, from coordinate 1,631 downwards.
CCACCCGTTCGTGGGCCTACGTAGAAAGCAGCATCAGGGCTGAAAGATTGACGGTGGGGCAGGCTCACAATAAAGCCGGTGTTATCCGCGTATGCCAGACCGGCAACTGCGATTCCCTCGTATTGGCGTAGGCTGATGTAGATTGATCCTGCTGCGCGGCTCGGTATATCTCCGGTGGGTGACATCAGCACTAATTCTCCATTAACTATCTCAGCTTTGCTGTTTTCAGGCAGAGTATACAAGTCTTCGATTGTTGCCTTATATTTTGTGTTCATAGAGCCTCAAGGATCATAAGCGCTGGCATGGCACGCGAGAGACGAGATTCTTCACTTCGTTCAGAATGACAATGGGGAGTGGGTTCGCTTTTTGATACCGACTACTGACCCGCAATTCATAATCAAAACAACAATAATCTTGGCGGGTACTTGGCGCTCTTTGCGTCTTGGCGGTTCCGTCATAATTCGTAATTCGTAATTCGTAATTATTCTATCACCCCGCCCGTATCCCTCTGCACATCATACACGCCTCGGATTGACTTGAGGTGGTCTATCAGGGTGTAGAGGTGGGTTACGCCGCCTACTTCCAGCGCCATTATCATGGTAGTAGTCGCGGAGCTTGGCTTCTTCTGGGTGTGAACGCTGATGATATTCACTTTGTCCTCGGCCAGCAACGTGGTCACATCCCTCAGCAACCCCTGGCGGTCGAGGGCCTGAATACGTACGCCTGCGGGGTACTTGGCGGCTTTAGCGCCGCCCCATGACACACGGGTGAGGCGTCCGGTGTCGTGCACGGCTGCAAGGTTCGAGCAGTCGGAGCGGTGGACGGTGATGCCGCGGCCTTTGGTAGTATAGCCGATTATCTCGTCGCCCGGCATAGGCTTGCAGCACCTGCCGAGAGTGGTAAGGATGCCGCCCAGGTCGCTCACCTGCATCGTGGTGGAGGTGGCGGTGGTCGGCACGGTGACGGCAGGCGCGTCTGTATCGGGAAGGAGAAGCTCTTCGATGCGGTGCTCGCCCAGCTTGGAGGTCAGGCTCTGCTGGCTGATATCGGTGTTGCCTATAGCCTCCAGGAAGTCGTCCAGGTGGGTGTAGCGCGGGTAATAGGCGAGCACATCGGCGTGGGAGACATGCAACAGGCCGAGGTGTTTGAGGGTCTGGTCGAGGATGTTGCGGCCCTCGGAGATGTTCTCATCTCGGCGCTGCTTGCGGAAATACTGCCTGATCTTCTGCTTGGCGTTGCCTGTCTTGAGATACCTGTTCGATTGGAGCCAATCACGCGATGGGCCTGCCCGGTTCTTGTCCTTTAGTATGCGTATGACCGCGCCGTTCTCCAGGGGCGTATCGAGCGTAATGAGCCTGTCGTTCATCTTCGCGCCGCTGCACTGGTGGCCAAGATTGGTGTGTATGCGGTAGGCGAAATCGAGCGGGGTCGCGCCTTTGGGCAGCTCAATGATGTCGCCCTCGGGGGTGAATACATAGATGTGCTCCTGAAAGACGTCGCTCTTAAGGGAGTCGACGAAGTCCTGGGCGCTCTCGACCTCGTCGCGCCACGACATGAGGCGTCGCAGCCAGGCGATTTTCTGTTCGTACTGCAGATCGCGCTTGCCACCCTTCTGCTCTTTGTAGCGCCAG
>JBBRVL010000325.1:0-4903 GCA_038246925.1 Chloroflexia bacterium | reverse complement strand
GCTTCTTTGTGTCCTTTGTGATTGAATTGTCTTGCTCCACCTTCCTCTGCGTAAGGTGAGTTACAGATTACGAATTACGAATTCATTTCTTCCGTCTAATTTGTAATTCGTAACAATAATAAAACTCTGCGTCTCTGCGTCATGAGCGTAGCGAACTCGGTGAACCCGGTGAACCCGTAATTCGTAATTCGTAATTCGTAATTCGTAATTCGCAATGATTGCTTCCGTCACACCGACAGTCACAGTTACTGACCGCCGGCCTGCGCTTAATGAGGGCCGGCAGTTGTGGTTCGACCTGATAGCAGTTGCCCTGGTGCTTGGCCTGGTTGTGGCTGTGGGCTGGGCGTTCGTGCTGCCCTGGATGGCCCAGCCGTCGTTCGGCGGTGCGCTGCTTGAGCGCTACTCGCCTCTACGCGACGGCGCGTCCTACCTTGTAGAGAAGACCGACGCCAAAGGTAAACCGCTATCGTGGACAGGTCAGAACATAGCCTTGCTAAAATCGGGGCGCGCCATGGGGGGCGAGGTACGCGAGGCAGGGCGCAACTCCATAAGCGCCTTCTACTCAGACTCCCAGGATCCTGATCCCTCCTCCGATACTCTCGTCTCCTATCTCAAATCGACCCAGATTTACGAGCTTCGCACCCGCGATCTTGGACTGGACGGCGTAATTACCGATACAGTCTATGTATTCCTGCGCGAGCCTCGAGGCGATTTCCTTGCGAGCCTTTACAACCCCAAAGCCGGGGGCGACACTGCTTTCGACCCACCCGCGCAGACAATTGTAGCTGACCCTTCGCCGGGCAAAACCTGGTCATCCGAGGGGAAGTTCGGCGCCTCTACCTATAAGTGGACCGGCGAGGTGCTTGACGCTGGGGAGTACAAGACCAAATTGGGCCAGTTCTCCGATTGTCTCAGGATCGAGACACAGTTAAGCACTACCACGGATGGCAAGACGGACGATTCCCTCTGGTACGATTGGTATTGTGCGGGCGTGGGTGTCGTTGATACCAAGATATTCAACAGCGAGAAGTTCCTAACCAGCCGTAGCACGCTAATTTCCGCCGATGGCTTCCCCGCAGATTTGGATTCGCTTCCTACTCCAGCGGCCAACGCACCTCAGACGAAGGAGGCTCCCCCAGCCGAGAAACTCTCGGATTGGCGTCTCGACCGTGTAGCACGGCTCGGTCGCTCCACGTCCGGGCTTGAGAGCACTATCCCGGCGGTATGGGTTCCGACCGATCCTCCGGCGGTGCTCGCCTCAGGATACGATGGCGATCTTGTAGCATTTGACGCGAACAACCCGACCGGCAGCATCCTGTGGCGCTTCCATGCGGGCGGGCCGATATTCAGCCCGCCAGGCTATGATCCCGTTTCAAGTCGCATCTACTTCGGGTCCAGCGATAAGCGAGTATATGCGCTTGACGGCAACGGCATATTCCTCTGGAGCTTTCCAACCGGAGACAGCATCGCCAGCACACCACTTGCTGTCGGCGATGTCGTTGTGTTAGGCAGCGAGGACCGTAACATATATGGCGTAGATGCGAACACGGGGCAGGAGCGGTGGCGAGTTCAAACAGGCGCGGCGGTGGTCTCCTCCGCAGCCTCCTATAGTGGCACTGTAGTCATCGGCTCTGATGATGGAGTGGCTTACGGCCTGGATGCGGCAACGGGGCAGGAAAAGTGGCGGTTGACAACAAGTGACGGCATAGAAGCGCCGGTTATAGAGCAGGGAGGCACAATATTCGTCACCAGCCGCGACAGCAAAATCTATGCGCTTGAGCCAACAACCGGCAACCGTATTTGGACGGCTAACGTCAGCACCATACCTCCTGTGTCGCCCCTCCGCACCGCGCCGCTTATCACGGAAGAGAGGGTTATCGTTTCGGATGAGAATGGTTATCTGACGGCTTTTGATCGCAAGGATGGCAGATACCTATGGAAGTCGCCCAAAGATACCTATATCGGTACGCCGGTTATGGTTGGAGATACGATTGTGGTGGCCGGAAAGGGCGATAAAATATATAGGATAGGACCTGACGGCAAAGAGCAGGGAGAGTGGGCGGTGGGAGTGGAAGCCTCGAACGGCATAGTGCCCTACTTCTCGAACGGCCCGACCCTGGGTGGCGGTGCCGCCTGGCTCTCCGACAGTACAGCAATCGTGCGCAGGTTAGGACCGGAGCTTACGAACGCAGGACCTCTGCCGCTGAGTCTAACGTGGGTCGGCCAATTCAGCCTTGCGCCCTTTGCCGGTTCCCCCCTTTCGACTACGACGCTGGAGTACAAGGATAAGGCAGTGACACTCGATGATGTAGGCAATGTCTATCTGATAGACCCGGCATCCGGCCAGGGCAACCTTCTTGGGCAGACAGGCGACGGAAAGAGCGTGCCGCATATCGACTCGGTCATTTCGGGGGACACGCTGTTATCTCCCATTGGCGACACGATTTATGCCGTGAACCTGCTCGACGGCAAGACATTGTGGAAGATGAAGGGTGACGGTGTGGGCTTCGCGCCGCCGGTGGTGTCCGAGGGGGTGGTCGTATGGTTGACACAACCCACTGACAATAACTTCCAGGTAGGCAAAGGTACGCTTCGGGCTATAGATGTAAAGACCGGCACTCTCCGGTGGCAGGCGGCTGTAGAAAAGTTCAACCTTTCGGGCGGCGCGGCTATACGAGATGGCTTCGTCTACATAAGCACTCCTCCTTCTGCCTTTGAATTGAGCACAGGCAAGGTCCGCTGGCAGATGGAAGGCGCCCCCGGCTTGCCAAGCGGCGGCGTATCGTTGAGCGGGAACGGCGACACGCTCTATGTCGGAATGCACAAAGGCGACAAAAGCGGCGGTATCGTAGTAGCCCTTTCCACATCGGACGGGGAAATATCGTGGCAGTCTGATCTTAAGGAAAATGCCCTTAGCCCAAAGGAACCAATCTGGCCCTCGGACGGACTGCTGATAGTACCTCTGCTGTCGGGTGATGTTATGGCACTAGATGAGACGACTGGTGCAGAGAGCTGGCGCTATAAGCCTCAAGCGCCGCGCATGGGAAATATCACCGTTGCTGAAGGCCGCGTCTGGTTCGCGCTTGAGAACGGACAGGTGATAGGGTTGAGCGCAAAGTCGGGCAAGCCAGTCGCCCAGTTCAGCGACCTCGATTTGAGCCTCGGTGGGATAGGGTTTGCCCAACGTCCCGCGCTCATCGGCGGCAAGCTGATTGTAACTCTTGGGATAGCATTGCTAGGGCTGACCCCGCCCGCACCATAGTAATAGGGATTAGGGGTTAGGGATTAGGGGTTAGGGACCAGAGATTATGAAATACGTCGAGAGCGCGCATGAGTAATATTGGGCGGTTGCGACCTACACGCTCGGTTTTTCTCGCTGTCGGGGCTTTGCTCTGGGCGGTGTCGCTAGGGGCTGCGCGGGATATAGTCTGGTCAGACATCCGCGAAGGGATGATAGACCTGCGCGGTCTGTCACGAACGACACGGCTGCTTATCTTGTCCGGTTTTGTTCTGCTGGCGGCTATGGTTGCCGCTCTTTTGTTCAACGATTTCTGGCGCTCCATCTTCCCTCTTATGGCGAGCCTCAACTCCACACCGGGCAGGGGCAAGCTGATACCTGTTGTCTTGATCCCGGCGACGCTCTTTCTTATCGCGGTCGGCTGGGCGTTCGTGCTGACGGGCGCTGTGCATAGCCACCCTCTGATGCGACTTGGCGCGCTTGCGATATATACTCTCTCTTCGGCGTCATGGATGAGCACGAATGTTAACTTTCTTGAAATACTCAACGGTGAAGGGAGTATCCGCGAGCAGTGGTTGGTCGGCTTAAGTATCTTCTTTGTGCTGGCGGTGCCGCTGTTGTTCGTAGTTTGGTGGCGCGCTAGACCGTGGCCCATAGTCGAGTTCTCTTTTCTTCTGCTCTTTATTACGTGCTCGCTCCTACTGGCGCAGGAACGGGAGATGGCTACGCTCCAGCAATTTGGCATACCAACGATGATGAGCCTGTTGGAGAGGAATATCAGCACGCTCCAGGGTTTCGTCTACCCACTGCTGCTGCTGATTGGGGTCGATATTGCCGGGTTTACCTATAAGGTTGCCGACTGGACAACCACAACTGTGACCGAGCGGCTGCCCTATTGGGCGCCCCGTATACTGCTGGCCCTTCTCCTTGCCTGGCGATTGGGGGATGTGCTCCTCGGGGCGCAGTCACGCATTCAGGCAGGAACGCTCAACAGTGAGCTACTTGGATATCTGGGCGCGTTTGGGGTGCCGGTGGGTGTGGCTCTCGTCTGGCTGATGGTAAGAGTGCTATCCAGGCGTAAGGGATCTGATGACCTCAGCCCCGATGGAGTAGCGAGCGCGGCGGAAAAGTATACCCTGCCGGTAATCGTGGCGTACAGCGCCGTGCAGCTCCTTGTTTTCGTGATACTGGACTTGCTGAGCGCGTTGCCGTTCGGGCTGATCGATGCTCGCGTGATTAGTGGGTTTGTTGATACAGCAACCTTCCTTGCGAATCAAGCGAACCTACCGTGGCACCTATGGATCAACGCAATAGCTATCGTTGGCGCGGCGTGGCTGGCTTATCGTGGGCGGACATCGCTTGCGCTATTTCTCGGTATCTTTGGGATTATGCACCTGTGGTATGAGGCTACGAATGTTGGGCGACCGCTCGAAGCGGTCAACTGGCGAAGTAACGAGCCGCTCGACTTCTGGTGGGTGATAATCATTACGGGCGTTACGTTGGTATGGCTCTTGCGGCGGACATTGACTACGGAGAGGGTCTGCCGTCTTTTCTTGATGCTGATGGTGACGCTGGTGCTGGGACTGACCAACTTTATCGAGGACCCTTATGGCGCGTTTGTACTGGGGCTATCGGGCTTCGCATATATAGCGGTGGGGATTGTGT
>JBBRVL010000324.1:0-4910 GCA_038246925.1 Chloroflexia bacterium | reverse complement strand
GGGCGACCGCACCGGGCTTGAACTAATACGAACCCTCCAGGATAAAGCCGTTGCAACGGGCATGAAGTGCTACATGGAGACCACCATCACGCGGCTGCTGAAGGATGGCGACCGCGTGGTGGGCGCGTTCGGCTACAACCGCGAGACGGGCCGCTTCTTTGTCATCAAGGCCAAAGCGGTGGTGCTTGCCACAGGCGGTTGGGGCAGGATGTACAAGGTGACTTCCAACTCGTGGGAATCTACGGGCGACGGGGCGATACTGGCCTACGAAGCGGGGGCGGACCTGCTCGGCATGGAGATGGTGCAGTTCCACCCGACCGGAATGGTGTGGCCCCCCGGCGTGCGCGGCCTGCTTGTCACAGAGGGCGTGCGCGGCGAAGGCGGCATCCTACGCAACGGCAAGGGCGAGCGGTTCATGTTCGACTCGAAGTACATGACGCCCACATATAAGGGTAAGATCGCCGAGACCGAGGAAGAAGCCGCCCGGTGGCTCGACGACAACGCCAACAACCGTCCGCCGCCCGAACTGCTGCCGCGTGATGTCGTGGCGCGGGCTATCTACCGAGAGGTGCTGGCAGGCAACGGCACCGAGCATGGCGGCGTCTACCTTGACGTGACACACCGGGGCGCCGACTTCATCAAGCGCAAGCTGCCGAGCATGTACGAGCAGTTCCATGCCCTCGGCGACGTAGACATCACTAAAGAGCCGATGGAAATCTACCCGACTATCCACTATACGATGGGAGGCGTGCAGGCCGAGCCGGAGACGGCTGCCACCACCATACCGGGCCTTTATGCGGCGGGCGAAACATCGGCGGGCGTGCACGGCGCGAACCGTCTGGGTGGTAACGCCCTATGCGATATCCTCGTATTCGGCAAGCGGGCTGGAGAGGCCGCCGCGGCACGTGCTCAGCAAGTGGGACATGGCTCAATCGATGAAGCTGAGGTACGAGAAGAGGCCACAGGCCTGTTGGCTCCCTTCGAGTCATCCGGCACCGAGAACCCCTACCTGCTCACCCAGGAGTTGCAGGCCGTCATGCAGGAAGGCGCGATGATCGCCCGCACCGAGGAAGGTCTGACGAAGTGCCTTCAGGGAGTGCTGGAATTGGGGGAGCGCGCAAAGAACCTGCGTATCGAAGGCACCCGTCTCTACAACCCCGGCTGGCATACCGCCCGTGACATCAAGAACATGCTTAAGGTGTCGGAGATAATCGTGCGCTGCGCCATCGAGCGGCGTGAGAGCCGAGGCGCGCAGTGGCGTCTCGACTACCCCGATCCCGACCCTGCATGGGGCAAGAAGAACCTCATCGCCACCAAAGATGGTAATAAAGTAAGGATAAGCACGCGCCCGGTGCCGGAGATGCCGCCGGAGTTGGCGAATCTGTTCGAGGAAAAGAAATAGATTAGAGGACCGTACCATGATTTGGATTAGCGTGGATGAAATGGGCCGTGACTTGTCCGGTTATCTACAACGCGTGGAAGCGGGAGAAACGCTCGTAATATTGCGCGCAGGCAAGCCGGTGGCTGAAGTCAAACCAGCAGCATCGGAATCGATCGGCTTACGACCGTTCGGTCTTTGCGTGGGAGAGTTCGTCGTGCCGGATGATTTCGACGCGCCTTTGCCGGAAAGTGTCACAAACGAGTTCGAGGGGAGATGAGGCTTCTGCTAGATACGCACATATTCCTTTGGTTCATCATCGGAGATAAGCGTATGCCGGAGACTATGCAAGAAAGCATACGCAAACCCGATAACGCAGTCTATCTAAGCGTCGTGTCTCTGTGGGAAGCGCTGATCAAATATCAGATTGGAAAATTACCGCTGCCTCAACCACCAGGGGACTATCTACCTCTGCAGCGCGAAAGGCACCAAATTGCCAGCTTGCCATTAGACGAAGCCAGCGTAAGACATCTGGCTAATCTACCTCCTCTCCACCGTGATCCATTTGACCGAATGCTCATTTGTCAGGCATTGGAGCATGATATGATTATCGTGACCGTAGATGACGCGATTCGTAGTTATCAGGTGCGGGTTCTATAATATGTCAGCTTCCGCTCATCTCTTTGCGGTTTGCGTCCGTAATGACGGCTATCCGGCGTCTCTGGAGGTTCGCAAACTTTACCAGGTGATAGATGACCCCACTGCCGGAGCGCACCACTATGTCAGGATTATTGATGAGTCAGGTGAAGATTATCTCTATCCTGAGGGCTACTTTATGCCGGTCGAGTTGCCGCCGTCTGTAAAAGATGCGTTGCTGCTGGTAGCCTGACGTACTGGAAATTACGAATTACGAATTTACCTTGATGCGTGGGCTGCGCCGCTCACCCTGGGAAGCCTCCGGTCAGTGTGGCCGGTGCGGATTGCGAGTCGGCCCGTCGTAAGCCCATAAGTTGCTCCAGAGCCAGGAGCACGAGGAGCCACAAACCAATCCGCAACAGTATCCCGGCTTGTACAGAGTGACGCATCAACTCCATCGGATCGCCATGCCACGAGAGGTAGCCATAGGCTAGCGCCAGCAGTAATACCAACAAGGCAAACATGTATTTCCTACTTTGGCCGACGCGGACGGGTAGGGGCGATAGGTGAGATGCATCATATGTGCGATTAGGTTTCACCTTTACAAGTACCCACATGCTCACAACACCCAACAGGGTCAGCAGAAGGAACATAGGTCCCTGTGGGGCAACCAACTCTGTGCCAACAGTGCCGAGCGGCTCTCCCATGTTCAGAGGCCTGTAGTTGTTCATGTAAGGAGTAGAGAAGATAATGCTGAATTCCTCGTTCGGTTTACTCAGGGTCCATAGTGGGTGGGTCAGCAGATAGGTCATATATGTACGTCTACTATCTCTGCGCATCCACTCACGGAACCCTTCCAATTCAGGGTCATTGTAGAAAGCAAGGTCGCCCCCATCCCCATAATCACCGGTTCGCTCTATCAAGGCTGGTGTCACAGGCATTCCGTGATCCTGGAAGTACGACAGGGTTGATTGGTCGGTCAGTACACGTTGACCAATGACATCGAGCATGGGGAAGTTCCACCGGTAGCTCTTGTCAGTGTCGTATAGGCCCACGCCGAACGTCAGCAGGAAACATGATGCAACCGCCAGATAGCCTTTAGGGGCACGCTTGAACATGACCATGCCGACGAAGAGGAGCGCAAGTATGGCAAGAATATAGGCGTTGCTGTGGCGTGTGAAAGCCCATAGAAAGCCGAACACAACCAGCGCCGCACCTTTAGCAGGGTGCCATCCTTCAAACAGCATCAAGCCCATGGCCAGCATAAGCGCAAGCAGCGATATACTCATCGATTCGCTGAGCATAGAACGGTCCCAGTAGGCAACTGTGGGAGTAGCGCTGAAGGCCAGTATGACCAACATACCAAAGATGCTTACAGCCTTAGGCGCTAAGTGAGCGCCGACCCGCCAGGCTAAAAAGCCCCACGCAAATAGCGACAGAGTAAATTGGAAAGCCGCGATCAGGTCAATTTGTACGCCCAGGAGCTGGTAAATAAGGGGCACCAGGAACGTCTTATCCCCGACGAACACGTCTCCGAAAGGACGATTAGCCATGGCCATGTATGCCGGTCCATCCCAGGCCGTTGGGGTGCTGCTACTAGGCAGGTAGGCAAGCCAGCGTAACAGAAATATGCCCGTGTACAGAACCACAATTGTTAGCTGATCCCAGCGTCTGAAATCGACCTTTACTAGAAGGCGGCTATCTTTGCGTGCGGCTATACTCATACTGGGTATTATAGTCAGGAGTAGTAGGGGCGCATAGATGCCGAAAGTCCTACTTGACTGTGATGATTGTCCTAAGAACCTCATTAAAGATTGGGTTCGTTAGTGATTTTGCTCCATCTTTAGAGCCTTCATATTTCGTGAAGGAAATATCACTGCCAGGTCTTTACATTTCATGCCTGCGTTTGCCTTCGTTCTTAGCTCTATTAATTACTTCATTATCTAACTGGTCGAAGCCTTCTCTACATGGTAAACTGCTGAGGATAGCCACACTGACATTCACAGGATTGGTGCTCGCTATCTATTTTCTATCACCTTACAGAGACAAGATGACATATGGATAATCTGGGACTGAATACCATTAGGGATGCGCTATGCAAAAAGCTATGACGCTAGATGAAATTGTAGAAATGACAAAACAGCTTTCTCTCCTGGACAAGGTGCGGCTGATAGAAAAGATAACCCCGCAGATAGAGCGAGAATTGAAAGCTGCACAACCCATGTCGCGCATCCCAGGGCTGCACTCTGAGAAGGGAACAGCCTGGATGAGTGACGATTTCGATGAGCCGTTGCCAGACGAGTTTTGGCTGGGGACCACATGAGGTTATTGCTAGATACCTATACCTTTATCTGGTTCATCAGCAGGGATAAGCGCCACTCATATACATAGACGATGTTATGAGCAAAGTGATGATCCACAAAATAAGGAAGTGACCAGCATCTCAAAAGCGTATACCCTGGAAGAGATTGCTGCCTTTTGGGACACTCACAGCCTGGATGACTACTGGGATCAAACCCACGAAGTGGAGTTCGAGGTGAGGGTCAAGCAGGGGCATCGGGTAACGCTTGATCCGGATGTTTATACCCAGATTCGGGCTGCTGCACGCGACCGAGGTGTCATGCCTGAAACGTTAGTCAACCTGTGGTTAGTCGAGCGGCTACAAGAAGTAAAGTAATAGGAACTCAGTACCTTACTAACGAAAATATGTCAGGTAACGCCCAGCGAATCAATTCGCGGTCTGTTCACGAGCAACGTCCGCCTGCGCGGACTCGGTGAGGGAAGGGTAGTCCACGTAGGTGGACTTTGCTCTTATGTAGCCCGTGGATTTATCCGCCGGACGCTGTCAATCCTGTAACTATTTTGTTAGTGAGGTACTCAGAGTAAAGAAGCACAG
>JBBRVL010000323.1:0-4912 GCA_038246925.1 Chloroflexia bacterium | reverse complement strand
TTATCTCTCAAGGTTTCCGCCCAACGGCTTGGCAAATCATTGTATCGTGCTCAGGCTGACTTGCTCAGTGATTATCTACGTGCTGAACTGCGTAACCCTCACATCACCGCTTTCAGCCCTGCCTGAGCGAAAGTCCTAATAAATCTATTGCCCAGGCATATGCCTGGGTTTGAATAATAACAACTTCGCAAGCCGATAACCATAGGAAATTTGGGTGATAAACAATAGGCTACCGTTAATGGGCAATACCATTGACAACTTTAATCACAATGTCAAGGGCCTATTTAGCAGGCTTACATCACTGGATACTGCCTATCTGCTATAATGCCGCACATCACGCTCAACTACGTGGATAGGATGTGTAAAACTACCCAATTGATGTGGGAAACGGGGAATAACAGGTGGAAAAGAACTTCCTTAACGGTTGGATGATGCTCATCTGCAATCCTGTATCCGGTACAGGCAAAGGGGCAGAGCGTCTGGCTACTTGCAGGCGTCTGCTGGACCGTTCGGGTATACGTTATGCCTCAGCCACAACCCGCGGACGCGGTGATGCCGCTCGTATCGCGCGTTCTGCCGTTGCCTCCGGGTGCAGTTCGGTCGTCGCCATCGGGGGTGATGGCACTTTCTTCGAGGTGGTAAACGGAATCATGCCCGCACAGCCTCACGACGACGTGGCCGCACCAGTCCCGCTCGGTTTGATTCAGGCTGGACGAGGAAGTGACTTCGGGCGCTCGACCGGCCTCCCAACTGACGTCGAAGCAGCCTGCGCTCGCCTGTTGACCGCTCGTACTGAAACCATCGACCTCGGCCATGTCACCTACCGCTCGTTCGACGGCCCGGTACAATCTCGATATTTCGCTAACGCGGCAGGCCTCGGGTTCGACGCAGAGGTAGCCCGGCGCGCCAACAGGGGTCCTCGCGTCATGGGCGGCACCGTTACCTACCTCGGCAGCCTGCTCGCCACTCTCGGCTCTTACCGCAACAAGCGCGTCCATCTCCACATCGACAGCGAACCGATGTGGAAAGACCGAGCCAACAGCGTAGTCATTGCCAACGGCCAGTTCTTTGGCGGAGGCATGAAAATAGCCCCCGAGGCCAGTCTCTCCGACGGCAAGTTCAGCATAGTAATCCTCGGCAACCTGGGCAAGCTTGACCTGATCCGCAACGTGCCTAAAGTCTACGACGGCAGCCACGCGTCTCACCCCAAAGTACGAATGCTCCCCGGCAAGCAAATCGAGGTGACTTCCCCCGACCGCCTCTTACTTCAAGCCGACGGAGAAGTGCTAGGCACAGCCCCGGCCAGCTTTACGGTAGTCCCCGGCGCGCTGCAACTGATCGTATGATTCGCTGAGGCATTCGCACCCGCGCGATTGCCAACGCAGAATATTGTTCCTCGTGTGCCAGTCCGTAGGGGCATGATGTATCATGCCCTGTTTCCTTACCACGATCTGCACGACTCTTGGACAGGGAATTATACATCTTGCCCCTACAGCGTCCCATCATGGTATCGAATTAAATCTGTACCTCTGCAGCCACACCCCATCTGCCTCTTGCTCAGGCCCTTCAACACTCAACCCCTCCACCCCTGTTCGCCATGCCCCTTCAAACACCGCAGGCGTGGTCGACATGAACCCGAAACTCGTTACGCCCTTCTCCTTCATCTGCTCGGCCCACTTCTCAATCCTGGAGGTCCCCTCAGCCAGCATTATCGGCCTCGAATAAAAGTCCGCCGCCAGATTGAGCGGCAGCCACCAAACGTCAGTCAGCAACGGCTCGCCTCCTGGCATTGTGCGCGCCAACGCCATCCACTCCGTAACCTCTCGCCTCTGCTCCGCAAGCACGACATATCCCCTGAGATTAAAACCCAACCCTATCGCAGCCAGCACGCCCCAGGCAACCAAGCCAGCCAACGCTACCTTCCTAAGACGCGCATCAACGGCATAAACCGACCATATCCGCCATGCCGCGTGCAGAGCCAGCACAACCAGCGCCGGGTAAGCAGGCAGCAAATACCTCTGCCCCCATTCGTGCCTGCTTACCGGCCCAAGCCCACTGAACGCGCTGATTACGAGTAAGTGCAACCCGACATACAGAAGAGTCACTATATAAAGCCACGAAATGCCAGTCACCCAGCGTTCCTGTGCTCCTTCTTGCTCAGTGGGCCATAACGCCAGCGCGACAAATGGCGCGGCTATAAGGAACCCATGCAGATTGGAGTAATCCTGCCCGGAAAAGAGCGTCTGCCCACAAGCTGCCCCTATCAGACCCAGCCCGGCAACGAGCGTCCACAGCCTCAATTCACGTAACCGCGTTCTATCCCTCAACAAGCGCATGAGAGCCGCCGCCGCGACAAGCCCTGTGCCGAGCAGCCCCGCAACCGTTACCCACCAGGGGAATCGCGGCGACAGCGCAAACCCTTGCGGTCCCAGCAGCGCATCAGGCACAACCCCCCACCCCGCCGTTGCTATATACCTCAAAGGAGGCAGAGATAACTGCGAAGTGCCATTGCCAATCCCGCCCCCTGTTGAACCTTCGCCCCCCGCGAAATACCAGGTAGCATGCAGCGGTACGAGCGTGCCTTCGGTCAGAGCATAGAAGGCCCACAGCGGTATAAGGGCCAGCCCGAATGCTACTGCCCACTTTATCAATCGCTCCCGCCAGGCCTCATCCCGCAGGGCAAGCACAGCCTGTACTCCTCCCACCACGAGAGCCAGCACATAAAGCTCCGATCTGAAATAGATCGCCACCGCCAATAGCGCCCCACTGAGCATCATAGTCTGCGAACCGGGGCTTTCAATCGCCCGGCAGGCAGCCACCAGGCTCAACGTCACCAGCAGCGCGGCCAACGTATGCTCAAAGAAAAGGAGCGAATAAATAAAGACAGGCGTGGCAAGCCCAACAAGAGGCACGGCAATCCAGGCCACCCGCCTCGGCACCCCCACCCCAATAGCCAGCAAATAAGTGGCCCACGCCACTCCCACCCCCGAAAGGAGCGGCACAACATAAAGCCCCCAGAAACCCATAACCTTCCATGGAACTCGCGTTAGTAGCCCCAGGAATATCGGCCACTGTAGATGTATGCGGCCCTGTTCTATCGTGCGCTGCTTGGCATTGAAAGGCACGAACTCCATATCCGGGTCGAGTGATCGCGCCGGGTAGTTAATGGACCAATCCAGCCCTGAAGTGGAGAGCCGCAGATTACGCACCTGTAGATACTTTGCCCCCGTATCATGGTGCGTCAACCCCTCCGGCGGCATAGCAACAAGCGCAGCTACATAAAGCAGCGCGATAATAAGCAGAGAGGAAAGCGCTGCTACATGGCCGCGCAACCACACAACCGGCGCAAACAAGAGCGTGTAGCGTGTAGCATAGCGTGGAAAAAAATCTGATAACATTGTACCCAGCTATTCTAACACGACCCACGCCCGCACCCGTCAATTCCTACTCTCTAGAGATCAACTCCGCGCCCTCTGCGTCTCTGCGGTGAGTAAAAACAACAATAATCTTAGCGAGATGAGCGAAATGAATTCGCGCAGTGAAGAAGCTATTGGCGCATGAGCGTAATGAATTGCAAAGCAAGAAGCTGGCGTCTTGGCGGTTTCGTAATCACGTTTCACGTTTCCCGCATCACAAACCGCTCCAACTCCTCAAAAGCCGCCTGCGCACTCTGCCATCTGACCGTGTACTTGTTCTCCCTTCCCTTACCCGTGATTTCCAGCCGTATAAGCCCAGCCCCTCTTAATTCCCTGATGTGGTGCGAAACCGTCGGCAGACTCAGCTTGACCTCCTGCGACAGCGATAGCAACGAGCGCGGTCTCATTGCGATCAATCGCATCAGCCGCAGACGTGTAGGGTCGTTCATAGCCCTCAGCACAAGCATCGCATCATTCGGCACCGACTCGCCCGGAACCAATTTGAAGCCGAGCGGGTGCGCTCCCCACACGATACATAGCTCGTTCTCGCTCAACTCCATCGGCACGACAAAAGGGTGCAGCCATATAGAGGGCACAAGTACCAGCCTCACCAAATCAATATCCTTACTTATGGTGAACCCATTCGACAGCCGTTCTATCAACTCAGGAATGCTCGTAGTCTCTGCCATCTCTTGTGCCTGCTCAAGCATCTTTTCCAGGTTGGGGGCCAGGCGCTTCTCTTCTTCGGCGAAAAAGGCCACATAATACTCTCGCACAGCCTTCATCCAACGCTGCTTGGTGAGCGCGGGGTTCTTCATTTCCGAAAAGAGGCGGCGCACCTCGGTTGCGCTGGGGGTAGACGCCAACCGCGACCGTCCGATACCCTTGCGGTACTCTTCCACTTCAGCGTCGCTGATTTCCTCCCCAGCCAGCCCTTTCGTGGCTATCCTGTCCAGTTCCTCGTCGAGTGAGATCGGCCTGTAGATGTGGCGCGAAAACTCCTGCTCCGGTATCGCCTCCATATAAGCCAGGAAATTCTTCCCATCTTTGGGACCTTCAAGCTCCAGGATAAGTTGGATAGGCATATAGGCCAGGAACCCGAAAGGAGGGCTGAAAAAATCTCTCAAATCGCGCTGCGACTGCGACGATAGCCGCTTGCGAACGCCTGCCGCCCAGGGAGGGGGCAACCCATATTCTTTCGGCTGGTATAGGCTTCGAAGACTCAGGACAAGGTCGTAGGACGTGCCCCAATCCCAATCCAGCGCTTCTGAGAGCCGGTCATTCATCTTGTGATTAGCTTCTGTCGTCGTTGGCATAGCTATTTATATTACCTCCGCACGGCGTCCCCGGTTGAACGCAAGAAAGTGACGCAGGTTAATAGGAGCCAATTAGCTCCTACTACCTGTTATCTTCCCGATTATATCCGCCCATCCTCCAATATAGCAAGGGGCGATGAGTGGTGAGCTATCAACCCCCAACCCCCAACCCCCAACCCC
>JBBRVL010000322.1:0-4925 GCA_038246925.1 Chloroflexia bacterium | reverse complement strand
CGACATATGAAAACCTGCGCTACATCACGGCTTTTTGACTTTCCCATTGAGGAATTCATCGGCGAGCGAGACTATCTCCTGCAGATACTCTCGTTCCTCTTTAGTCAACTGCTCATCCGAGGTGAGAATGCCCCGATAAGCTCGTAGCGCCCTCAGCGCCGAAGCTAACTTGGTGCGCCGCAACCGAAAAATGTTAAGGTCTTCAGCTTCCCTGGGCACGCCGTAGCTCCGGGACCCTGACCCATTACTGGAGCCAGAATCGCGATGACCGAGACCGCCCGCTGAAGGAGCCGCCTCTCTTGCCAGGGGAGATGCCTTCTCCACGTCCTCAATCGGCGGCGCAAGGAGCGTCCGGTCCGATGCCTGCGTGGCAGCGGCACCCGGATTCGACGGCGAATAGGACGAGAGCCCTGCGCTATCACCATCCACTGCGGCAGCCACTTCAGCAGTGGATGGGTGGACTGGTTTGGCGTGATCTTTGGGCACTACCAGGAATCCACCACTACCATCCCCCTTGGGTACAAGCAAGGGACCGGTGTCGGGTGGGCGGGGAGGCTCATGGGCCGTATCGCTCAGATCTGCCGGAGAATGCCCGCCCGACGACTCCTCTCCAACTTTCGACGTAGAATCCTCGGACAAGTTGCTTCCCGGAAACGAAGCTTCCGGGTCGCGGGTGAAGGATGTCGGCAGCGGACCCTCCTTTTCCGGCAAGATCCCGGTTGGGACAGGAGTGAGATCGGAATTCGAAGACTCCCTCTTCGCGATCTCAGCGTAGGAGCGTAGGTCATCATTGGTAAGCGCTCCCGCGAGCAGCTGCCTGATGATCTCACCGCGCAGTGCCTCACTTTCAATGTCAACCAGGTAGCGAACCGCGTGGAGGGTCTCGGGCCGAGCGCGCACCATAGCCTGCACGTCAGGTGGAGCTTGAGCCACCCGTATCCTGTTCTGGACGTACCCCAACTTTTTCCCGACCTCGCGCGCTATCTGTCTGTAAGAATAGCCCATCTCCTGCTGCATCAACTGGTAGATCCTGCCCTCTTCGAGGGGGCTGAGGTCCTCACGCTGGATGTTCTCGGTGATGGCTCTGACGACCATCTCCTCGTCGGTGAGCTCCTGCACCACGACCGGAAGCACACGCAGTCCAGCGCGCCTGGCGGCTTCACGCCTCCTGTGGCCGGCCGTCAGTTCATACTGGTCTCCGATACCCCTGCGCTGGCGAGCCACCAGCACCCCCTGAAAACCTTGCTGCCGAATTACCTCTGCCAGCTCATCCAGGCTCGTCTCGTTAGCGTCCAATCTCGGCTGGTAGGGATTATCAAGGAGATACTCTATCCCTACCATTATCGGGTGCTGCATGACCGTGTCGCGAGAAGTACCTGCGGCGAAGAGTGAGCTCAGGTCTAATTTGCTCGTGCCCGGACCTATCTTCAGGTCGTCCGGGGTGAGAGTAGCTTTGCGTCTTGCCATCACGCCACCCCGACTTTCGCGCCCGCGGTTCTGGATCCCTTGGTACTGGACCCGGCAGCAGGGGTAGCGCCTTGCTGGGTCCCTCTCTTCTCGTTGTTCAGCGCTTCGGCTGCCCTCCCTCCAACTACGAGTAGGATCTCGGCCAGCAGCCTGCGGTAAGCCTCGGCATGTTCACTTCGAGGGAGAGCATCCACCAGAACGCCTCGCTCGTTGGCGACATCCGCGAACTTCGAAGCGCGCTTGATCGTAGTCTCAAAGACCCGGATATTGTGCTTGCCGAGGGCCAGCCTCAAACTCCCTTCAACTGCACGGTTTGCGTTTATTGGCTGCACCATCATACCGACCGCACCTGCTATGGTCAGGCCGGGGTTCTCTCGGCGCGCCTCATCTATACGACCCAGCAGCAGGTTCAATCCCTGGACCGATAGCAGCTCCATTTGCGTAGGGATTATGACGAAGTCCGCGGCGCACAGGCAGTTGACGGTCAACACTCCCATATTTGGCCCCGAATCGAGCAAGATGTAGTCGTAGTGCCTGCGGACGCGGGCCAGCACTTTGGCCAGGCACAGGGCCCAGGTAAATTTCCCTCGTAACTGCTCCTCCGCTACACTGGACATGATGTTGTTAGGGGCCAGGTCCGGACCGAACGGAGTCTCAACTATTATCGTCTCCGGATCCAGGTCCGCGTCGCGCAAAGCGTCATAAATCGTGCTGGCGAGGCTGTCCGGGTCGTGCCCCAAAGAGAGGGTCAGGTGCCCCTGGGGGTCTAAGTCCACGGCGAGCACACGCATCCCCGCCTGGGCAAGGAGCACGGCAAGGTTTGCAGTAGCCGTGGTCTTGCCTACGCCTCCCTTCTGGTTTACGGCTGCAATCACCACGGCACCTTCAGGCGTATGGGCGTGGCCATGGCCATAGCTGTTGCCCGGGCCGTAACCCTGACCGCGAATTCCCGCCTGGAAGCGCTCAACATCAGCTGCCTGGATCCTGTAGTGCCCTCCGCCCGTAGTTACGGCAGGGAGGAGCCCATTTTTGATGTACCTCACAACTGTACCCGTATCCACGCCGAGGCGGTCAGCTGCCTCAGAAGTTCGTAGGAATTTGCCCGATTTTTCCGTGTTCACTTCTCTCTCCTCTCTCGCCTCTCGCGCCTCTCGTGTCTCGCCTCTCACCTTCGCCCTTCTTCTCTTCTCTCATTTGCGCCGGGGTATCGCCTGAGTATTTAGTATGCACCTTCGACCGCCCCGGCCCCTTCTCACACACTGCTGTAAATGCACTATGTAAAGCGATTGCATCAATTGGAGTCATAAAATAGCACTAATCGCTCCAATTGACTAGGTTTTCCACATTTCAGCTGTGCACATTCCCGGGTCAGAGGTCGGGGGTCGGGGGTCGGGCCATGAGCGTGCTTGTGCGGACTGCTATTCTTAGGTGCGACTACTTATCAGCGGAGTTGGATGCCACCTGCCAGGGAAACGGAGTCGAATGCTACGCTAAAATCTACGTAGAAAAGGTAGACGAATTCGGCAAGGATGTGCAAAAAGGGGTTGTTTAACGTGATGCTACATGTTAGTATGCATTTAGGACACGAGGCACAGCGGCGGTGAGCCACATGTGCCGGTGCACTAGATAGCTCGTTACGCATGCAGGTGAAAATCGCAGGGATACCGAAAGCTGTAACTGATAACCGACCAATCAACAGGGTAAAGGTGGAACAGAATGGATGCAGAGAAAATCAATATTGCACTGGACGACATCGTCGAGTACGGGGCATTCCGCCGGAATCCAGGGCCACTAATTAAGCGAGCGACCACAAACGGGCGGCCCCTTCTGGTCATTAAAGGGCGCCAGCGCGTGGTTATGCTTGAAGCGGCCGAGTATGAGAGGTTGGTGCAGCGCGCAGTGCGTAACGACGCCCAGTACACCCAGGTACCCGATGTGCGTACAGGCACTGAAGGGTAAAGGGGTTGCGAATAAGCATGTCTAACAGGAGCCGTTTACGGCTCCTCCGGATCTATTCACTCTGAACCGGTGTACACGATTACCGCCCTGGCAAGGGCGGTGATCCCGAAAGTTGCAGCGATGGGGTGGCTACCACAACTGTAACGCGCCGCGAGCGTGATGAGATCGCGACTAAAAGAAAGCGAATTGTTTTGGAGAATATTCAGTGACAATCTAGCGAGCGCGCAAGTCACATATTAATACGATACCGGAATTGACAAACAAAAAACCTGACTGTGGCAACAATCAGGTTTCAAAGTGTCTTTCTGCACGAACCTCTTGGCTGAGAGATCCGTTCGCAATATTTGCTTGGCAAGCATATTGTAGCACGACCCTCTACCGCTGTCAAGGGGTGGAGGGCTTTTTAATGCCGTAAAATAAGGGAAATAAAGCGGCGCTACTCCCGGGCAGGCCTCCGGGCAGGCCTCGAGGAGAGATCTTGCACTCGGGACTTGACGCGCCACCCGGGCAGGCTCCCCGGAACCCCTCAGGCTCAAGCTTTGCGGCTCGCTTCGGACGGGCTATCCTCAAACACGGCATCGCCGCTATCCCGTCAGCCCTATTTCACTTCCAGGGCAAGCTCGGCCTGAGCGCCCAGCAAGTCTGGTTCGTGTCGTACATCCTCTCACACAAATGGGATGAGGAGCTACCTTACCCTAGCATTGCCCAGATGTCGCGGTGCACAGGGGTAAGTGACCGCATGCTCAGGTATCGCTGTAACGAGTTACATCACCTGGGGTACCTGCAGATGTACCCTCGCTTCCTTGAGAGCGGTGGGCAGGGCTCAAATTACTACGACTTCGGCAGCATCTTCGCCCGACTTGAGGAGATCATCGCTCAAGAGCCGCCGCGACCTAACGCGATCCGAGACGGAGACGGAGACGGGGAGAGGCCTGCCATGCAGGTCGTGCCGGGGCAAGGCGATTCGAGCTTCCTCGCCCGCTACGGGCGGGTAATCCTCGGCTATGGAATAGCCTCGGTGCCCAGGGCTCTTTTCACCCACCAGAAAGCGCTGGACTTATCAGCACAGCAGATATGGTTTACGTGCTATATACTCTCCTTCCAGTGGGAGAGTGCCCTACCATACCCTAGTATAAACAAGATGGCGGAACGAACTGGATATAGCAAGCAGCAGATCCATGCGGTCAAAGGGGAGTTAGTAGCAAAGGGTTACCTGCGGATCGAGAGGCGCCTTGCGGAAGGGGGCGGAAACGACACCAACCTCTACGACTTTAGCCCTCTCTTTGACGCCATCCGCTCCCAGCTTGAGCCTGTCCCCCACGATGCGGAAAACAGTCAGGGAGGTAGTGCCGGGAGTGACGAATCTACGGAGGCGGCGGAGCTATCAGAAAGTGGGCTGGGGGATAGCAGCCCCGCCGCACCCATGCCCCGCAGGCACAGGCCCAGCCAGCCTAAATATGCCAGAACGGCCTTCATCCCCGCACCCGCGTCAGTGTTGG
>JBBRVL010000321.1:0-4928 GCA_038246925.1 Chloroflexia bacterium | reverse complement strand
GCCCAATCCCGCGAAAGCAGCGCCCGGTCCTGCTACAAAAGCCAGCAAAGATACCAGGGTCAGAAAGGCTGCCATCGTGATACGAACACGACCGTAATTCTTACCTACCATAATTAACTCCTCATGTGTTTAGCTTCCGGGCCGCACGAACGGGCGGCCATGGTTTTCTAACGTCCGGGCAAAGTCGGCCCGGCTTACAGATCAATCTGCTTCGAGTTGGGCAGTCCGGCTGTTGCAAGTATCGTGAAGAAGTCTAAGCCTAGTATTGCACCTACTGAGAGCACCCGGCTTACCGGACCAGTACATGATAGAAGATGATAAGGCTTAAAGCCATACCACCCAGGGATAGACTTGCAGTAGGACTTTGGTCATAATCCCAGGACTATTTTCCTAATCCTTGACAGGAAAACGGGCAACTTCCATCAAGCAAAGTGCTCTAAGAGCTTAGCGCCCTGCCGCTCACTTTCGTTTCCACCATGCCAGCTCCGGCCCTGTGGGAGTACGCGCCACCAGATATTCGTACTCCTCTTTGAGCCTGCTCTTCACGGGCTGGAAGTAGTTCAGCCATTCATCAAGGATGTAACCGGGACGCTTATCTAGTACATACGTAGGGTCTTCCTTATCGTGCCCTGCGTTGCGACTGCCCATATCCGGCATCTCCAGGTGGCCTATATACAGGTCGTTGAGGCCATATACGTCTATTACGGGCCTTCTGCTGTAGTAGGCGATAGCTCCCGCGCCCTTTGCGGCTGTGCTAACAGTTCCAGGAGTAGAATCCCTCAGCCAAAGACCCGCCGAACCCCAACGGTTGACGTAGGAAGTATGAAGTGCCGTAAGCTCGGCGTTCACACTTTTCGGCTCAAGCAGCCATAAGGCGCTCACTGCGTAGGCACTCACCGTCAGTAGAAGTCCAGCCCAGGCGAAAACTTGGGCACGTTTCCAAGAGGCCAGGTCGATAAGGGCGCGCACAGCCCCCGCCGGAAATCTCCCCGGCGCGTACAAGCCCGAAGTATGGAGCGTCGGGTCAACAAGGCCGTCTTCCGGCTGACGCGCTGTCGACATATCATCGATGAGTGGGCGGACGGCAATAGAGAAGGAGATAAGAACTGAGAGAAGACCACCGGCAACAAAACTGAGTGCAACCAACGCCGCACGCCCTGTGGTTATTTTTATCGCCCGGCGTATCACAAGGGAAACTACCAGCCTTCCCAGAGGAGATGGCCAATTATAGCACACGACCCAGGCAGAATACTCTGGGTTAACACGGATGCCACTCTAAACGGTTGACATCATGCAAAAAGACCGCCCCACGCGATTTTGCGCGCAGGACGGTCTTTCGTGGGGTGCCCTATGGGACTTGAACCCACAACCCCTGGAACCACAATCCAGTGCTCTGCCGATTGAGCTAAGGGCACCATGTAATTGCAGGGTTGGTAGGGGACCGGCGAATGCCTGTAAGCCGAGTTCTGTAATAGACGGCCATCTATCTCAGCTTCAACAGTAGAAGCTGGCTACCTCGTCACCTCGGTAGCGGCTCTCACTTCCGACCGGCTCGGCGAGCAACCTGTCGCGCCCGGAGGCGCAGCGGTCGATTCGGAGATTGCTGCAGGGAGGATTGCCCTTTTCACTCCACTTTCGTGGCATTGGTCACTGTTGCTCTCACCTTCCGAAGAAGGCGCCAATCTGGACTGTCAGGACCCGCGACGGCCCTTCCCCCGCTTTCGCGAGGCACCCCGCTCTATGCAGCTCGGACTTTCCTCTACCTTTCGGCAGCGGCCGCCCGGCACAACCGGACCTTGTCCAACCCTAGTTCGCGTATTGCTCGAAGCCCTTGTGGGCTGCTGCGTTTATTAAGTTTAGGTGTTCCCGGGCAGGGATTCGAACCCCAACTCTCAGCTCCAAAGGCTGCTGTCCTACCGTTAGACGACCCGGGACAGAGCGCTCCTAACTGGAACACCACCTAATTGTACCCGATGGGACCATATTAGTCAATTATCTTCACGTGCCCCGATAGTGGCGAATCTGGCCGATGTAGGGGCGGACCCGTGTGTCCACCCTTGCCTGGGATGCGCCCGAACAGGGCGGACACACGGGTCCGCCCCTACAGTATTGCATCTCTTTTAGCCACTCCACACGTGCTTGGACAGGACGTTCTTATCCGGCAGATCGAGCACATACATTACGCTCAGAAAAGCTGTGGAATGAGATTTGCATATAAAGGAATACAGGGCGGTGAAACCACACCTTGTTGCTAGCGAATCGATGACAGAGAGGTAGGGCTAGTCCTCAGTCGTGTAACCGTATTTCGTCAAGAAAGTGGAGGAATTTCATATGGATAACAAAACGCAGGTAAATATCAACCGTAACAATCGGAATCGTATACCCCCGTGGGCATGGGCGGCAATTGCTGCGGCGACGCTGGCCCTCATACTCGGGTACTTACTCTTCTTCAATCGACCGAGTCCACAGCCGGCCGTCACACCCACTGCTACCCCGACCACCTCTGTTGTCGAGGTAACATCTACTCCTAACTTGCTAACTCCGACCGCAACGCCACTAACCGTCGAAGTAACGCCGACGCCCGCTGCTCCGACCGCAACTCCTGTTCTCGTAGAGGTGACTTCTACTCCCGGGCCGCCGACTGCGACACGGCCTGTTGTCGCCACTGTTACGACCGCACCAGCGACTGCGGTCCAGGCAACTCCAGCCGCCACGTTGCAGGCATCACCGTCGCCCCAGGCAACGCTAACGGCGGACGAGCAGACCGTTATGACCGCCCTCAATAATGCGCCTAATGGTGATCGGGTAACCAGTGTGCGATTTGATGGTACTAACCTGCGAGTGACATACCATATAGTCGATGGCGGAACCGCCGAGACAGCTCGAGAGCAAGTACGTGCGATGCTGGTGGCCCTTGCCGGCAGCACCTTGAATTACTCCAAGCTAATGCTGATGGGTGCCCAGACAGCAAGTCCAGAGACAGCATCTATCGAACTGACCTATGATAAGAACACCGTCAGTACCACCGATTGGACTGCTGCTCCTGCGGCAGATATCTACGGCAAGGCCGAGTCGCAGACTATACAGCCGCCCTATAATACACCATAATCCAGCTCTGGGCGACACAAAGTGAGGGTCGTAAGAGTTCAGATTAGGGGTGGAGAAGATGCTCGGTAGGGCACCCCTAGTGGGTGCCCTGCCTGGAAACAGATTCTCTACCCAACCAGGGCACCCACTAGGGGTGCCCCTACCGATGCTTTTACCACAAGTCTGAACACTTACGAGAGGGTCCCATCTAGGACCCTCTCTTTCTACAGATGCTTACCTTATACTATGCTGCGTCAGGCGTAGGCGACGAAGCAACTGACGTGTTACGGCGTGGTCGTACAGCCAGCCAGAGGGCTAGGAGCAATAGAGGGACGGCCCACCACATAAATACTGCGACCGTGATTCCGACAGTTGCGACGTTGGATAGCATTTCGAGCGAGGCATTCCAGGCATCTGACGCTATTTTCCCTGGGTTCCAACCTTCTTCGGTTGTTACCAGCGGCTCCACTACGGCTATCTCCGGGTAGAGAGTGACTGTGATGCTTGACATCTCAGCCCGCTTGCTCAGGTAGTTCGTGCGGCCCATGATGCGTTCGATCTCACTCTGGATCTGCCGCAGCTCGCGGTCTAATGTCAATATGTCTTCAATCCGCTCAGCTTTGACCATGAGCGCCTGTATGCGCTGCTCGGTGGCTTGCAGATTGCGAAGTTGCGATTGCAAGTCGGTGAATTCCTCGGTCACATCGCTGCTTGATACGTTTTCGCCGATGGCTTTCACACCAACTTTGCGAAGCTGTGTCATAGCGTCATCGAACTGTGCGGCGGGCACCTGAAGGGTTACGGTTGCAACAGTGTATTCGCCTTCGATGTGACTATCTGAGCTGGCGATGTAACCACTGTGGGTGCCTGCGAGGGAACGCACCGTATCAAGGCTCGCGGAGACATCCTTGACTTTGAGTTGCAGAGTTGCCGTGCGAATGATCATACGGTCCCAACTCTGTGCAGCCGGAGCGGCCCCACCGGTAGCGGGTGGGGAGTTGGTGGTTGTCTCGTTCCTTTCGCCGCTCACCGGCTGTGCGGCCTTCAACTGAGCATCTGTCCCGTATAAATTCATGGTGGTGTCGCCAGTCGGCATAATCCCACTAAGCATGGGCGCTTCGGTGTTGGAAAGTGCCATACTAGCATTACGGCGGGCAAGGGTGCTAAACAGCGTGAGGACCATACAAGCCAGTACACCCACCACTATCAGCAGCGAGATCTTCCTGCCTGCACGCATCCCCACGCGAGGCGGGGTGGCGCTATTGGCGCTATTTCGCCTTCTTGTTTGAATTGACTTGAGCCTCTCGACGTACCTGTTCACATTAGGTCGGTTCATTTCAGCCTCCTCTCAGTTAACTTTGTCGTTTGGATTGATTGACATGGGTTGTATGTAGAGGACGCTGCTACTCAAAGAAAAGTTCCAATCAAAAAGCCGGGGGGTAAATCCCCGGCTTTCTCGACGCTTTATAACCTTATGTTTTGCGCTATTCTTCCCCTCTTCCCTCGCGCCAGGCTTCGATCATATCGGCGTGCTCTTCTTCATGGTCGGCTGTGGCGCTGATGCAGGCGGCTATGGAGAGGTCGGCATGCTCATCGCCGGGCGCGGGCGCAAAGAGTTTGCTGTTATCAACCTCCCTCAATAGCTCTACAAGCTCTTCTCGGGCTGCTACAAGCCCGCTTACCGCCTCTGCGACGCTCCCGCCCATGGCAGCGGAGTGTTGCTCCAGGTTGAACTTTTCGATTCCCTCTTCGTCAAGGTCGAGGAAAGGTGGCCGCTCGCCTTGCAGCATTCCGCGAAACATCTCGGTGGTCTCGTGGTCCCATGCGGTAAGGTGGGCAAG
>JBBRVL010000320.1:0-4930 GCA_038246925.1 Chloroflexia bacterium | reverse complement strand
GCGGCGCGCTCTTCTGGCTTGCGGTGCTGTCGCGCTGGCCTCTATCCCTTGCCTACCCGCTCCTCTCCATCAGTTACATAATTGGCATCGCCGCATCTGTCATTATTTTGAAGGAGAAAGTATCGTGGGTCCAGGTCGCGGGTGTTTTTGTTATCATGGTGGGAGTCTTCCTGGTGAGCCGTGGACAATCAGAATGACGGCAAGAAGCTAAAGCGTGAGAGTATGCATAAAACGGTAGCTGTATGAGAAGCAAGGCAATAGAAAAGCCGGCTTCCTCACTGGACGTGGTCCAGGAAGAGATGCCGCCCGATAAGAATATGCCTGAGTTGCTTGAAGAGCTTGCGCCTGAACCACGTTTGCCCGGCTACACGCTGACCGTGATTATCCCGGCTTTCAACGAAGGCGATGCCATCTATAAGGTGATAGGAAAGGTGAAGGAATTACGTCCAGACGCCGAAGTGTTAGTGGTGGACGACGGCTCATCTGATAATACTACGGAGGTAGCGCGCTCCGCGGGCGCGAGAGTCATCCGCCACCCTTATAACAAGGGGAACGGTGCCGCCGTAAAAACTGGCCTGCGGAACGCACTTGGTGAGGTTGTGCTCCTTCTCGACGCGGATGGCCAACACCCTCCCGAAGATATAGAGCGCGTTCTTGCGGAGATAGGCGAATACGATCTGGTTGTTGGGGCGCGCACGCGAGACTCTGAATCAGCCTGGATACGTAACCTGGGCAACTCGATATTCAACAACCTGGCAACGTATCTCTCAGGGCGTAAGATTCCCGATCTGACATCCGGGTTCAGAGCCATGAAACGCGATATGATCATGGAGTTCATCCATCTCTTGCCTAACTTGTACTCATATCCGACCACAAGCACCCTCGCCTTCCTGAAGGCGGGCTACAACGTACAATTCGTGCCGATACGCGCTCGCAAAGGAACGGGCAGGAGTAATACAAAGATAGTACGTGACGGCGTTAGGGCAGTGGTGATAATACTACGGATGATTACTTTGTTCGCGCCGATGAAGATATTTTTACCTGTAAGCCTGGGGCTTTTCGTGATGGGCGTGATATATGGCTTAGCGAACATATTTCTGCTGGACGCCAGCCGTATCCCGAATGGATCGGTGCTGCTTATTATGAGCAGCCTCTTTATATTCCTCTTTGGCTTGATCTCGGAGCAGATTGCAGCTATGAGGTTCGAGAGCAGCCAGCGCCCTGGCAGACCCTGGGAACAGCCCGCCGAAACAGGTCAATCAACAGAGAGCAGTTCGCGAGAAGAGTCCGCCTGAGAAATGGTGCAGCCGGATACGACCCGCTCCACGCGGGCGCGCCTGTGGGGATTGCGGCTTGCAGGGACGCTTTTCTTCATCGCCCTCCTGGTCTGGCTCGACCTCTCCGGTGCGTTGCCCCTGGAACGTGTGTGGGCTGCTCTATCTAATGCTAACCCCAGCCTGGTCGCATTTTCCATTGCGCTTTATCTGCCCTTCCTGGTGGTCAAGGCAACACGGTGGCGCTCGCTCGCTGCCGACATGATGATGCCAATGTCCTGGGCCGATAGTTGGCGGACCTATGCGATTGGGCTTGCCGCCGGTACGTTCACGCCCGGTCAGGCAGGAGATGCGCTAAAGGCGTGGTACTTACAGCGCACCGGCTATCCACTTGGTCGCGGGCTGGGAAGCTCGGTGCTTGATAGACTATTCGATGTAGCTGCGCTGGCGGTGCTTGGTCTGCTTGGTGTGGTTGTATATGGCGGGCGCTTTACCACTCAAACCCCGGTGCTGGTTGCCTGGGCATTTATAGGTGCGGTTGTGGTTGCTTTCTTCGCTTGGCGACCTTCGCGTATGTGGGCGACCAACTTTATCACACGTCGTCTTATACGTCTGGGCCTGACCGGGAAACAGGACGGAAGTGAAGCTACATGGACACTCAAGCCTGGCACCATCGCCGTTGCATCGACTCTGACAGCAGCTAGCTTCGCAACCTCGATCTTCCGCGTGTGGTTACTTGCTGCTGCGCTTGGAGTGTGGTTGGGACCTCTGGAGGTGTCGGGGTTCGTAGGGCTGACAACGGCTGCCGCGCTCGTTCCAGTGTCTGTCGGCGGCATAGGTACGAGAGACGCAGTAGCGGCCCTGGCGTTCGCGCAACTTGGCCGTTCTCCAGCCGAAGGAATAGCCGTCTCGCTCCTCATCTTACTGCTCAATGCTACTCAGGCGATTATCGGTTGGCTGGTCTGGCTGACGTATCGGCCTACATCACAAGCACAGAGAGCTATTCGGCAGCCGGAGGTAAAGTAAGTCTGTGCCGGGAGACCTCATACGTCACTTCTTGTTGGTCTCAGCCGCGCTGTTCGCGGTAGTCGCAGTCACTGTCTACCTGATAAACAAATATCGGCTGCGTCAGGCACTACCGACTATCAAGTTGACACCCCGCTTGGTTTCTGGCCTTCTTATTCCGCTCCTTGTCGTGGCGGCAACTTCTGTTGTCTGGCAGCGAGACCGAGCCGCAGAAAATCTCAGATACTTTGAGCTAAGCCATGTTGTAGGAGAGAGCAATCTACTTTCCAATACATTCACCATAGTGGACTCACTCACGGCCACTGTGCCCGTATCCTTACCTTATACGGCCTCAATACACCTAGAAGACCCAAGCATAGAAGAAATCGATCTTAAGATTCAACACTATTTGTCCGCCAATGTGGTATCAGTTCAGACGGGGCAGGCGGTGCGATATAGCCTTACAGTTGCCTCTCCACTGGATATTGCCGGAGCATATCAGGTACGGCTCGTATGGTATGACAAGGCACTCTCGGTGCTTTCTTGGAGCGATAGTCCTCAATGGGCATCGGCACCCACACGTGGGCCTGATTGGGACGACCAATTTTGGTCAAGGGCCTTTCGCACAGCCATTTACGAAGTCCCACCCGGAGCAGCATTTGCCCGCATGGAAGTGCGAAACATAGGGACTACCCTAGCAATGATCCGGGACCTAAAATTGTCTGCCGTTGGCGCCTACGTCGAACAACACCCCAACGGAGCGCGCGGCTCAGTGGCCTTCTCATTCGATTGGGAGAGCGCGATGGGAGGTCCCATACACTCGCGGGGCATGGCTGAGCATGATCCTGCTTCGGCTGCCCAGCACGGCTTACAGATGCGCCAGGGCGCTGACTGGTTGATGGAGCTATTCGATACTTATAATATCAAAGGCACCTTCTACGCGACAGGCTACAACTTCTTGGACGGCAATACACAAAAGCGTACCTTCTCGGGCGACCCGGTTTACAAGTGGGCTTCTCCAAAGAACCGCTGGTCAAGTGATTACTGGCTCACTAACAAGTGGTACAGCGACGACCCAATGGGCACCGTACAGAGCTACCCCGAATGGTACTTCGGCGACCAGACGCGCGCCCTCCTGGCGGCAGGACACGAGATTGCTCCACATACCTTCGGCCACCTCTATGTTCGAGGCTCTAATCCCCAGGAGCTTGCAACCGACATGGATGAGTGGATAGCGGCGGCAAATGCATCGGGTGTCGGCCCGGCCAGCACGTTTGCCTTTCCGTGGCGGAGCAGCAACTCGCTTACACCTGACTTCTACGATGTGTTGTACAGCCGTGGCATCCGCGCCGTTACCCGCCTTTACGAGCCGGACCTGCGCGATCTCTTCACGGTTAGCGCGGTGCCGACATACACACAGATGCTTGTTATGCCCGATTTCCGGCTGGAAGCGCCAACCGCGAATGTCGTGGAGGAAGCAGCAGGTGAGATAATTGGGCTGGAGCGTAGCACACAGGTTCTGGACGAAGTTATAGCAAGGCGAGGCACGACATCGTTCTGGACGCACCCTGAGCAGCTAGCTGATAGTCCTGATTTCGAGCAAGTGAAGCGGAATTGGCGAGGCGTTGTCTCGGATGCTGCGGCTCGCCGTAATCAGGGTTTGCTCTGGATAGGCACGGTGGCTGAGATAATTGCTTATCAGCGCGACGTTATAAGCGTTACCACCCGCCTTGAACCAGGTTTTCCCGGCCTGGGAGATTGGTCGTTAGAGGTCCGCAACGACTCCGGCCACGAGATTAAGGGTGTCACACTCACACTACCCGCAGAGGCAGCAAAGGTGAGTTCTGGCTCGGCCAAAATCGCATCTGCCAGGCGTGAAGGCGACAAGGTGATACTCAGTCCGGCCGGCCAGCCGGAGTTCCCAGCCCGGCAGCTTGTGTTCGATACTTTGCCACCCGGTATTACACGCCTGACGATTGATTGGGTCGATGGGCAGGACCCGCCTAGATGAGGTTAGAGACGCGCGGCCTGCGTAATTTCGGTTCCCGCCATGTCTGGCTCCTACCGGCTATTGGCCTGTTCCTCGGGGGTGCGATTCTCCTGTATCACATAGCGCGAGACGTTACGGTCGAGATAGGCGAGTTAGGAGACGCTCCCCGTGTTAGCGGCTTCTATGCTGATGAGGCCGATCTCGCTTACCGCTACCGCTGGACCACGGGCCATGCCGAAGTCAGCTTCGAGGGGGCGGGAAGCGCCCCTGTCTGGTCTGTCATCGTGTGGGCGCAGGCAGTGCAACCGGTGGGTTCAACTTCGCCTGTCACAATGTCTGTTTTGATGGACGGTTGGTATCTTGGCACCATTAGCTTGTCGAGCGAGATGAAGCCATATAGCTTTTCGAACCCAGCGGTTGACAGGACCGTCGACCTATACCTCTCAAGCACTTCCCCCGTCATTATTTCCAGCGAGACCTTCAGGCCGCCTGGTGACGCGCGCGACCTCGGAATCAAGGTTGACCGCGTTATGCTTCGGCAGGTCGATAGCGGCCTCAACTTGCCCCCTGTGAGCTTGCTGCTCTGGGGAACGCTCTTTATAGTCGGGCTTTACTTGCTGGTCACACACATGGCGTCAGGCGCGCGGGCTTTAGTCGCTCT
>JBBRVL010000319.1:0-4941 GCA_038246925.1 Chloroflexia bacterium | reverse complement strand
CAGATATTTTGCTGTTTGCACATTTTTGCTGCTCTTAGGCGTGGTTGCTATCCCCCTATTGAGCTCTAGTCCCAATTTGGTCGATGCCAGAGCTTCTACAGCCAAGTGGCCCGCGCTCAACATGCCGCTACCACAACCAACGGGTGTCGGTGATGACCCAGCTGCGAATTGTTACTCTCCAATGCCTTGTAAGAAATATATGCAATGGAGTGGCGGTGCGAATGGTGTACAGCAAAAGTTACACGTCTGTGATTTTGAGGTGGCCCAATGTGATTCTCCAGGCTGTGGATGGATACAGTTTGGGATTTGGGCTAAGAACAGTGGGACTGGAGCCTGGATATTTAATGGGGCTGAAAAGAATTCGGCTGCCTATGCAAGGTGGTACCAAGTGGCGCAGGTGCCTCCTGGTGCTCTTCAGATAAATGTCTATGGTCCAATGTATCATCAGACTTGCGACGATTTTGCCTATGTAGGGGATGAGTATGAGTCTGGTGTTCATAGGCTCTTCTTGATCGCCCCAATATGGGGATATAAGACTTGGAATAGTCCTATCACGGTCCAACTTTGGGACCAGATACACACCGGCTTTCGCCTTTACGCATCAGTCAATGCGGATGTTGATATTCGCGCTATCAGTTATGAACATTGGTGGCGCTGTCAGACTTGTGGTAGTGGTAATCAATGGTATCTCCAAACTAATAATGGAAGCCCTCTACAGCAAAGTAATGCGCAGAATTTGTATCAGGCCTGGATTAACCCTCCCTCTGTGCAGCCGGGGGGAACATACGAAGGTTCGTGTTCAGAGATGCTTGGGAGGCCAAGCTGCCCATGAGTCATTGCTTATGAGCTATACATAGTGAAAGGGGTAGTCAAGTGAGAAAATCCATCATAATTGGCGGAAGTGCTTTGATTGCGTTGGTACTGATTGCTATAACTTCAATGTTCTTTGGCAACCAAGGCTATACGTCGCCGAGTTCCACTTACGCAACGGTCGAAACGCCCAATCCGGCACAAAGTCCCGGGCCTGACCGACTTGCTACTATCATAGCACAAGGAACACCGTCAGCCGTAGCCCAAGGGGCCCCGGCTATTACTCTGCCTGTCACTGAGGCCAAAGTACGTCAGTACGTAGAGCAGACCATAACAGGCGTGGGTGGGGGAGTAGTTGCTCAGAACGCTCAAGTAGTGACTATACAGTTTATGACAGTAGCACTGCTGCGGCCGCTGACAAATAACGCCTTCTTGGATAGCTATCCAGCTGAGGAGCCAGTAGTCTATGTTACTTTCACTGGCGATTTCGCTTTCTGGGATCCGGACGGTGTAAAATCAACTTACCACTCTGCCTATAGAGTTTTTAGTGTACGTACCGGTAATGAATTAGTGGCTGGCGTAGTACCTTAATAGGTAGCCTAACCTATGCCGTCGTGAGCTAAGTAGCGACTTGTGCTGACCATGTTATGTTTTGGTTGCCAGTAATATCTAGGCACAAAACCGCCGAGGATGATCATCCTCGGCGGTTTTGCTTTTTGTTACGAGAAATATGAACCTGGGTTTACCTATTTACTTAGATGCGTCAAATATTTCGGGGTTGATGAGATTTGGGGGGCGTTCCCCATTGAGCATGGCAATGATATTGTCGGCGGCCATCGTTGCCATTGCGGTGCGCGTGTCGAGTGACGCCGAGGCGATATGCGGCGCTAGGACGGCATTCTCTAATTCTAGCAAGCCGGGGTGGATTTCCGGCTCTTTCTCGAAGACATCGAGGCCCGCGCCTGCTATCTGGCCGGTCTTGAGTGCCTCCACCAGGGCTGCCTCATCGACAATCGCGCCTCGGGCCGTGTTGATGAGATAGGCGGTCGGCTTCATCTTCTTTAGCTCAGGCTTGCCGATGAGATGGTGTGTTTCGGGGTTGTAGTCGGTATGCAGACTTACGTAGTCGGCCTGTGCTAGCAATTCGTCCATTGAGACAGAGCGTGCATTGAGCGTTTTGTCGGTGTCGGGGTCGGCGGGGTTGCGGTCGTAGTAGAGCACGGTCATATCGAAGCCGGTGGCACGCTTAGCCAGGGCGCGGCCTATCCTGCCGAAGCCGATGATGCCGAGCGTCTTGCCGTATACATCCTGACCAACCATCATCAAGGGACCCCAGCCGTGGAAGCGCCCCGCACGAAGGAAGCGGTCGCCCTCGGCGAGCCTACGTGCTGATGCCATCAAGAGGGTCCATGCGAAGTCGGCCGTCGTATCAGTCAGCACGCCGGGAGTGTTGGTAACGGCTACGCCACGACGGGTTGCCTCGTCAACATCAATGTTGTTGTAGCCAACGGCCATGTTTGCCACTATCTTCAGGTTGGGGGCTGCATCGAAAATATCACCATCGATGCGGTTGGTGAGCATGCAGTAGAGTGCGTTGTAGTTGCCGTCCCTCAGCTTCTCGATAAGCTCATTCTTCGACCAGATGCGGTCCGGTTCCGGGTTGATGTCGAGCGTAGCGGTGCCGACGGCAGATCGTAGGCGCTCGATAGCAGCCTCAGGCACAAGCTGGGTCATTAAAATATGCATAGATTCGCGCATGGAAAACCTTATAGTTGGTGGTCAGTGGTCGGTGGTCGGTGGTCGGGGCATGAGTTCAAGATTGCTACCTTCTGCCTACCAATCCCTAATCCCTAATCCCTAATCCCTAATCCCCACCTAGGTCGCGGCGTTCTGGTTCAGAAGGAAGAGGATCGTGCAGAACAAGAAGCATGCGCCCATCAGAGCGCCTATAACGAGGACGAAAGTGCCAATCGAGAGGAGCCATTCGACAAAAGGGTTTCTCTTTTTACGCTGTTTTTGTCCGAGCATAGTGGGGTCCTCCTAGACGTTTTTCTAAACGTTTGATGTAGATGTGGCTGCAACCAGCAGCCCGGTTATCAGGTCCAGCGTATGTTTCTTGCCACCGGGGCCTACCTCCATCGCCGGGCCGATGCACGAGGGGCAGCCTTCCTCGCAGCCGCACGATTTCACAAGCTCGCCTGCCGCATCCAGAAGCTCTACGTGTATATCATACAGCTTGCGGCTGAAGCCGATGCCGCCCGGGTAAGAATCGTACAAGAATATTGTACTCTGCCCTGTAAAGGGGCTCTTTACCTGCGGCACCACCCCGAGGTCGCGGGGGTCGCACATCAGGTAGAGCGGGGCCATCTGCGACAGCACATTCCCCAGGCCGACTAGCCCTGCCTGGAGCGCCTGTTTCCCTCCGATATTATCTGCTACTATGGGCGGCACGCAAAGCCAGTAGGCCGTTGTATGCAGTTCCTGTTCGGGCAGGTGTATTTTACCCCAACCGACGTTTTCGTGCGTGACAAGTTTTATCTTCTTGTAGATTGTGGCCTGCGCGGATACCATTACCTCGCCGAAATTGCGCGCGGCCTCTCTCGGCTCTTCCGACGATATATCTAATACTCTCAGACTGACCGCAAGGTTCGCATCTGTGTAATAATCGGCATCGACCGAGCGCACGTAGGCTTTTTGCTCGTCCCAGTCGAGCTTATCGACGTGGTACTGTTGGCCTTCGTGGAGGTAGATCGCTTCTTCGTGGAGCAGGGTCAGCACAGAGAAGCGGTCCATCTCGCCGATTATGCGCGGGCTTGGGGCGCTGTTGTCGATTATAACAAAGTTCTCGGCGGCTGCGGTACGTAGCGAGAGCATTTCTGCCGGGAAGCTCTCGCTCGACCAGTGCCACATGCCGCCTGAGTGGCGCACAACGAAGTCGTCGGCCAGGTACTCGAGCATCTGCCCTGTTTCGGCGGGGCTGTGGTCGCCGTAGCCTTCATCGTCGCCAAACGGCAGCTCGAAGGCCGCGCATTGAAGGTGGTTCATCAATATGAAGAGGTTATCGGGGTTGATGAGGCCGTTCTCGGGTGAGCGGTCGAAGAAATACTGCGGGTTGTTGACGAGGAATTGGTCGAGGGGGGATGAACCGGCTACCATCACGGCCAGGGAATGGGTAGACCTGCGGCCCGCGCGGCCCGCCTGCTGCCAGGTTGAGGCCACCGTGCCAGGATAGCCGACCAACACTGCCGCTTCGAGCGCGCCAATGTCTATGCCGAGTTCGAGGGCGTTGGTGCTGACTACCGTGCGAACCGTGCCGTCTCGCAAGCCGCGCTCAATTTCGCGTCTTTGATTGGGCAGATAGCCACCTCTGTAACCGCGCACTTTATCGGGGTTGTGCCGGTGTTTTTGGGCGGCGGTGCGCAAGTAGGTAAGCAGTACCTCTACGGTCATGCGGGTGCGGCCAAATACTATGGTCTGGATGTCGTTAGCCAGTAGCTGGGCTGCAAGATCGGTCGCTTCCAGGAGGGCGGAGCGCCTAAGGCCAAGCTCTTTGTTGACGACGGGTGGGTTGTAGAAGATGAAGGTCTTTGGACCCTGGGGCGCGCCGTTGTCGTCTACGAGCGTGGTGGGGCGGGGGCCGATCATCTGTTTGGCCTGATCGTGCTCGGGTCTTATAGGCCTGTGTTGTCCCTGTTCAGGACCTCTTATGCGCTCGGCTAATTCTTTAGGGTTGGCTATGGTGGCCGAGGAACAGATGAATTGAGGGCGTGAGCCGTAGAACTCGCAGATTCTGAGGAGTCGTCTGATTACATTTGCGACGTGCGAGCCGAATACGCCCCGGTAGTTATGTAGCTCGTCTATGACTACATACCGCAGGTTCTCGAAGAGACGTACCCACTTGGTGTGGTGGGGCAATACGCCTGTATGGAGCATATCGGGGTTGGAGATGACTATATGGCCCGCCGTTCGGATCAGCTTACGGGCTGTGGGAGAGGTGTCGCCGTCGTAGGTATAGGTCTTGATGTCGCGGTCGAGGGCAGTTGAAATGGCATGCAGGTTGGCTAACTGGTCCTGGGAGAGCGCCTTTGTAGGGAAGAGGTAGAGCGCCCTTGCTTCGGGGTCCTGAAGGAT
>JBBRVL010000318.1:0-4979 GCA_038246925.1 Chloroflexia bacterium | reverse complement strand
TAATCCAAAATCCAAAACCCAAAATCCAAAATTGGTTACGGTTGGGCCGGCGGGGGCTGGACGCCATACTGTTCAATAAGGGTACTGAGTGTCACACCCGTCGTCTTCTCAACGTCGTGGTCACCCCTGACTGTATTGCCTGCCCCATCCTTGACTTCCTTACCTTCGGCGTCCTTCTGAACAGCCGATGAGCGGAGGGTCATGTCAAGAACACCTGCCTCACGAGCGAACTTGAGGACTTCAGTCTGTTGGTCAGAGAGACCGAGTATGAACACCGCCTGGTAAGGCGCGCCTGCATCATAAAGGGTGGCGGCTCCGCTCGGGTTGGAGTTGGCATTAGCACTCTTTTCAGCGGCCTTCTCCTCATCGGTGGTGGGGACCGGTGGGCGCAGGCTGACGACGCGGAGGACTTTGACGTCCTGGAGCAATGTTTTGGTGCTGGTGAAGACGGCTTTCTCATAGTCTATTTTGCCGTCCGGCTTGGGTACTGCCTTGGAGTATTCAATGGCAACGGTCCAGAGGACGTCAATACGGTCGTTTTGGGTGACGGTATTGCCAAATGTACTGCGCTCGGGCACGGCGAGACTGAAGGCGCGCTCGTTTTTTGCAAGGACGCTGGAGAAACCGGCCTCAGTCAGCATATTGGTCTGCACCTGCTGCTGGCTGGACATCGGGATCAAGGTCATCTTGCCGTAGAGGCTCGATGGATCAGCCGTTGTGCTCGAAGCTACCGTTGTGGCCTCGACATCTTTGAGGCCAACGTTGGTGGCGTCGAGCATGGTATAAGCAGGAAGGTCCTGCTTGACGACCGCTACGGTCGTCATCTGGACGGTCGTAGGAACGTTGGCGGCCTGGTTGCCTCCAACCGTGCCTTTTGACATCACTATATAAACAACGACAAACGCCATAGCAGCAAGCCCTGCTCCGAGGATGAGTAAGAAACGACCTCCGCGATTTTTCATTTTTAATGCCTCCAATTCGATTTTGAGGATTTGAATAAGTCCTGATTGGCCGCCCTTAACGGGACTGACGCCCTGCACTTCTTACGGCGACTGCATAATGCCGTTGAGTAAAATATACAGCAGCCTTGACGCACACTCCATAGCCCATAGTGGTGTAACAGACTAGCCCGTTTTTGCTAGTACGGGTTGCTAAAAGTTATCACAGGTAGCAAAAACGGCGCGCTCGATCCTGGCCACGAGCGTGCAAGACGGACTGATTTCTATTAAGTAGGAAAAAACCTAAGGGGAGGGGTCCAACAGCAGACGATCGAGGCGGGCGCGATACTTCAGGGTCATCCTTGGGGAAAGGGCCGGAGAGAAGAAGCTCTTCATCTCCTCAGGATGGAGGCGGGCGGAGGCGATGATCGTTCGTCTATCAGCTTTAAACTCATTTATCCGTGAGATGCCTTCGAGCCTCCCACGAATCAGATGCCTGTCACCCGTTATCGTTGCATAGAGCAAGGCAAGCAGGTCATATCTGGCTATTACGGGCCACAAGCGTCTGATGAGAGGCTCTGACATGTTCTTGTAGAGCAGCCATACCCGATTCCTTGAAAGGTGGGACTTCTTGAAGGGAGAATTATGCCCGCCTGTAGCGGAGTATTCGTGGGTCACCCTGGCCAGGGGGGCATGCGCAGCCTTCCAACCCCTGGTGCGGGCACGCCAGGCCAGGTCCGCATCTTCTAGGTAGCTGAAGAAGCGCTCGTCGAACAGGCCTACGTCACGAAGTAAAGCAGAACTATAAAGGGCAGCGCCCGCGCTCGGCCCGAATACCGGCCTGGTTCCAAGCATTTCCAAAGCGCCTGCTGGCATGCCGATAGCCCTGTCGAGCGCCACGCCATCTGTGTGTAAAGAGATACCCGCTGAGGCTACGATATCGTGCTTGTGGGAGAAGAGCATGGTGGAAGCAACCATACCTACGGAAGGAGGTGCAGCTTGAACGGAAGAGACCAGGGTTTCCAGCCATTGCGGTTCGGGTATCGCATCATTGTTGAGAAGCACAACATAGCGCGCCGGTGTACGGCGAATTGCCTGATTGTTTCCGGCAGCGAAGCCGACGTTATGTGAGTTGCGGATCAGGTGGGGGGCAGAAGGTAGAGGGTAGGTCAACCACAAGGGTTGCTTACTTGCTTCCAGGTCCGCAAGCAGACCGCGAGACTCGTCAATCGAGCCATTATCTACCAGCCAAAGGTCGAAATCGCGGTATGATTGAGCACCGAGCGCGGAGAGGCAAGCAGGAAGGAGACGCGCGCCGTTCCAATTCAACACAATAACGGATGTCTCAATCATCACGGCGCGCCCGTTGTTGCTGCCTGGCTTGGTGCCAATAGAGCATTACTCCTTATCGCCGGTCTGTTCGGCCATAAGTTCCAGGAGACGCGCAACGGTGCGCATGTGTGCCCGCATGTCTTCAAGCCGGATGTTCTCATCAGGACCGTGGGCACGCGAATCGGGATAGCCCGTGCCGATAGCGGCGGTGGGCAGGCCCAGACCGGCAGGGCGCGGGCGTGTGAAAGGGGCCATTGGTCCCGAACCGGCGGACGAAGGAGTAATCACAGGCTCTTTGCCGCTTACCTCACGACACGCTTGCCTTACGAGCCGAACAAACAGAGAGGTTGGGTCGCTGATGGCAGGCAGAAGATCGCCCTCATTAGAAATACGCCTGGCCTCCACATCATGAAAGCCTCGTTCCTTCAGGAATGCCTGCAGAGAGCGTAGAATGGCTTCGGGGTCCTGATCAGGTACTAGCCTAATATCTAGCTTTGCTCGGGCCTCTTTGGGAAGGACAGTCTTGGTTCCCGGACCGTTGTAGCCCGCCTCGATACCTAAGATATTGGCTGTCGGCTGGAATGCTGAGGCCTTGTATACATCCATACCCTTCAGATCGTTCAGAAAAGCATCCATGCCGAGGCTCTCCAGGTCTCGTAACGTCTCGTCGGGCATGGTGACGAGCAGTTCCTCTTGGTTGGGAGTAGGCACGGTAACGTCCCAATAAAAGCCCGGTATGTGGATCTGATTGTCGGGTGTCTTGATTGCCCCCAGCGCCCAGATCAACCGCCAGACTGGGCTGATGACAAAGGCCGCCATTGCCGAATGCAAGTCGCGGTTGGCGCCTCGCGCTATCAGTTCTACGGAGAGCATTCCCTTGAGGCCCAGGGTGATGTTGGGCGTACCGTCCCACGTGTAGCCGCCGAACTCCCAGATGCAGCCATCCGCTTGTAGCTCTTCTTTGTGCGCTTCTATAAAGCTGTCGAGGTGGGGGCTACCTATCTCCTCTTCTCCTTCTAACAACCAGATGACCCGCACCGGAAGGTCGCCTCTGACAGCCCGCACTGCCTCGATAGCATCGAGTCGCGCCACAATATTGCTCTTGGTATCGGCCACACCTCGCCCGTACATATGGCCGTCACGGACCTGAGGCTCAAATGGGGGCGAGGACCACTCGGCAAGATCGCCCACAGGCTGCACGTCGTAATGATCATATATAAGGAGGGCGGGAGCGCCCACAGGGCCT
This sequence comes from Chloroflexia bacterium, assembly GCA_038246925.1. Classification (GTDB taxonomy): domain Bacteria; phylum Chloroflexota; class Chloroflexia; order QHBQ01; family JADMIH01; genus JADMIH01. The sequence continues at coordinate 1,463 of JBBRVL010000318.1, read as the reverse complement.
GCCTGCCCTAAGAGGATGGGATACCCTTCGGTCTCGAACACATTTACTTCATAGCCGTAATTTCGCAGCTCGTCAGCGGCGAAGAGCGCCATCTCCGCGACGCCGACCCGCTCGGTTGAGATGCTAGGTTGCGAGCACCATCTGGCTAACGTATCAAGCGTCTTATCGAAATTTGCGTCTATGTAATCGCTAATTGCAGACATTGGTTGGTCCCCTGGGAGAATGGATTGGCGCATTCAGTGTAATCAATAGCTGCCCACGTTGCAACGTAGGCCAACTTCAGTCAAGTCCTCCGAATGTGGATAAGTGGATAACCAGGCCGTAGACCGGCATCACTGCTATAATTTTCCGGCCCGCTCTGTGGGCATTTGCAACATGGCCTTAGGGATAAGAGCGCGCGTGCGCCTGAGATGAGGGAATAAGATGGGCCGCTCCGAAGTAACCTTCCGCAAATTCGCTATCTTGAGTGGAGTTCGACAAGAGGCAGGGGACTACGCGATCTGCGTGCAGCCTCCAACATCGAATCTCCAACGCAGAGGCACACTTATGTTAATGGCCGAGCCTGCGGGCCTGCACGCATCATTTGGCGTAGATGCCTGCCGGGTTGCCCAAAGCGCGGTAATCGAACACTATTATGGCGATCATTCTCTCAGCCTTACGAGCGGATTGATCAACGCCTTAGATAGCGCAAACAATACCCTCTTACAATATAACTACGAGAAGTCAGGTGATCAGGGAAAAAATGAGCCGTCGGTGGCCGTGGCAGTACAGGGCGGGGGTGTTGCGACCAAGAAGGCGCGGGTAGGCCTGACCGCAGTGCTGGTTAGGCCTGACGGTGCGGGCATCTATATAGCGCAAACGGCACCGGCCCAGTTATATATAGTACACAATGGCCTGCTGACTGCCATTCCCCACCCTACGGGCTGGGAAATCGAGCACCAGGGCCCGGCCAAACTCGTTGTAGAGCAAGAGGACGCAGACGTTGAGGCAGTTGACGAGGATCTGGTCATCCCTTCGTTCCAGGCTGCGCCCCTGGGAAGCAGACCGGGGGTCGAGGCGGATCTCATCTTCAGGAGAGTAGAAGCCGGTGACTTGATTGTAGCGGTCTCCTCCGGCCTGGCGAAACGCATCGAACGCGTAACCGCCGAGAGACTCTTTACCGAAGGCGACCCCGACACGATTATTGAAGCATTGCACGAAATGTCAATGCAGCTAGGCGTCGCGGAGGCGCATGCCTGTGTGCTTCAGCTAGGCACCGAGGTTCGTTCCGGCGTTGAGACAGATTTCCGGTCGCCACTCCAAGCCCCACATGGAGGGCAAATCGCCCTTAATGGAGGAGCCAATATCATGCCCTCCGGCTCGGCAGAGAAGCGCGTGGACCTCAAATCGGCTCTGAGCAGTCCACGTAAGTGGCTGGCACGACGTAATAACACCGATGACAGCCTCGGCTCGGTAGAAGGCCC
>JBBRVL010000317.1:0-5006 GCA_038246925.1 Chloroflexia bacterium | reverse complement strand
GCACCAAAGAGACGACGCGTATAAAGAATTACGAATTACGAATTACGAATTACGAATTGATGTAAGATCGTTCGTAGGCTCTAATTCGTAATTCGTAATTTGTAATTCGTAATTACGGAGAAACGATGGCAAGATACACAGGACCAGTATGTAAATTGTGCAGGCGCGAGGGGATGAAGCTCTTCCTCAAGGGCGAGAAGTGTTTCACCAAGTGCACCTTTGAGCGCCGACCCCAACCGCCGGGACCGCACGGTCAGCGCCGCGCCCGCAAGGTGTCGGACTTTGGCCTACAGCTTCGAGAGAAGCAGAAGGCCCGCCGCTTGTATGGTGTGCTCGAAAAGCAGTTCCGCCGCCATTTTGAGGCCGCCGAGCGCAGGCCTGGCGTTACAGGTGAGAACCTGCTCCAGGTGCTCGAGATGCGCCTCGACAACGTGGTATACCGTCTGGGCCTCGCCGACTCGCGGCCCCAGGCACGCCAGTTGGTGCGCCACGGACACATCGACGTGAACGGCCATAAGGTTGACGTGCCCTCCTATATGTGCAAGCCGGGCGATGAGCTAGTCGTGCGCGAAGGGTCGAAGGCTAACGAGTTCTTCCAGGTAATGCAGCCGCAACTTGCTCGCAAGCAGATCGCAGGTTGGATGGAGCTTAATACAGGCACGATGACAGGCCGCGTGATGCGCGTCCCGTTGCGCGATGAGCTGGACCTCAACCTTAACGAGTCCCTTATCGTCGAGTATTACAGCCGCTAGAGGTAGGGATTGGGGATTAGGGGTTAGGGATTAGATGCCGCAACGTCTGAGCGGTTAGTCCCTAGTCCCCAATCCCTAATCCCTGTTCATGCACGAAATAGGAGAAACAGGTGAGCAACGCAACCATAAGCGTCATGCCAAATGTGACGGCAGTAGCCACCGCTACCAATTACGGCCGGTTCGTGATCGGCCCCATGGAGACGGGTATCGGCATACCGCTGGGCAACGCTTTGCGCCGCATTCTGCTTTCGTCGCTGCCCGGCTCGGCTGTCACCAGTGTGCGCATTCAGAATGTGTATCACGAGTTCTCGTGTATACCGTCCGTGCGCGAAGATGTGACCGAGATAGTTCTCAATGTAAAAAATATCCGTCTACGCGCTTATAGCGACCGCTCAATACGCCTCCAGCTAAGCAAGAGGGGCATGGGCGAAGTACGCGCCGGTGATATTGATGTGCCCGCCAACGTAGAGCTGGTGAACCCTGACCTCGTACTGGCTACCCTCGACAGCGATGACGCTCAGTTTGAGATGGAGCTTACGGTCGAGCGGGGGCGGGGTTATGTCTCTTTCGACGCAAGAGAGGGACTGCCGATTGGCTCGATACCTGTCGATGCCACCTTCTCGCCCATCCCCAAGGTCAATTACCTTGTCGAAACGGCTGACTTCGACTTGCTCACTTCTGCATACGACCCCGAAGACGGCACGCCTGAGCTGACCCCTGATGATGTCGAAGGCAAAGAGCAGGTACTCATCGAAATCTGGAGCGACGGCACTATAGACCCGGGTGAGGCTCTCAGTCTTGCAGCGCAATATTTGTCACAGCATTCATCTCTTATAGCTAACTTCAACAAGATAGTGGTGGCGCCTCCGGGGAGAGAGCTTCCTGGCATAGACATCCCCGCGCACCTGTTTGAGATGTCGATTGAAGACCTCAGCCTCTCTATGCGTACCTACAACTGCCTCAAGAGGAGCGGCGTCACCAAGGTCGGCCAGATATTGCGTATGGACAAAAAGGAGCTTCTTGGATTGCGTAACTTTGGTGAGAAGTCGTTCGATGAGCTTTATGAAGTCCTATCTACACGCGATCTTATCCCGCCCGGCACCCCTCTTGACCTCTCGGCAGGTTCGCCCGTCGATAGTGACGGAGACGAAGGCGGTAAAGGGGGCGATGAAGGCGTGGACAGCGCCGACATGGAAATTGGCTACGCTGAGATGACGGACGATGCTTCGGAGCCTGCCGTTTACATGGCCGAACCGTCAATGAGCGCGGATGAGCAGGGCATCCAGGTTGTAGATGAACTCGGCGTGAGTGAAGGCAGCGCGGCCATGGCAGCCGGTATTTTCATCGATGACGAGCCTGCGTCCGAAATAGACGTTGTGGACAGCCCGGATATGGTAGAAGCAGGTAGTGTAGAAGCTGAAGCCAAACCGAAGAAGAGCGGCAAGAAGTAGAGTTTGAGTGGCGTGTCCTGACGATGCACGCCGATAAATACTCAGCCGTGATAAGGGAAATAGGAGAAGACGATGCGACATAAAATGAAGGGCCGTGGCCTTGCTCGCTCAAGCGGTGAGCGCCGGTCGCTCTTCCGTAACCAGCTTGTGAGTCTGATGATGCACGAGCGGATTCGGACCACAGAGGCGAAGGCCCGTGAGCTTCAGCCTTTAGCTGACCGCGTGCTGGCGCTCGGTCGAGAAGACACCGAGCACAACCGGCAGCTTGCTCACTCCACGCTGGCGAACTCGCTCATGGTGCGCAAGCTGTTCGAAGAGATAGGGCCGCGCTACGTCGACCGCCACGGCGGATACACGCGCCTTTATAAATTGGGCCGACGTCCAGGCGATGGCGCCCTTGTCTGCCAGCTAGAACTGGTCGAAGGCTAATCTTACTCAGCGATTGCGTACTGGACAACACTACGCACGCTAACTTATATTCCGTTTACGGAACTTGCACCTTAAATTAGTAATACAGTACGACGGCACCGACTTCTCCGGCTCGCAGCTTCAGGCGGCGGATAAGGGGAGAACAGTGCAGGGTGAGCTTGAGCAAGCCCTTGCACGGCTGGCAGGATCTCCAATCAGGATAGACCTGGCTGGCCGCACCGATACAGGGGTACACGCCTGGGGTCAGGTGGCAAGCGTCGATTTTCCGGCCCGGACTCGGCTCGATCAGCCCGGAGTGATTGTGAAGGCGCTCAACGGCATCTTGCCGAACGACCTGACGGTTATTTCGGCGGAGCAGGTAGATAAAGGCTTTCATGCAAGGTTCAGCGCCCGTAGTAGAGCTTACAGGTACCTGATATGGAATGCTCCGTACGCAAGGCCTTTGCTCAGACGATATAGCCTTCACGTTAGCAGGAACCTCGATCTGGAGGCTATGCGGGAGGCGTTGTCAAAGCTACTGGGTACGCATGATTTCGCATCGTTCGCGGGACATGGGCTGGGCGTACCAGGTTCAGGTGAGAGTGATAAGCCAAGCACAGTTCGCGCTGTGTCGGTGGCAAAGCTAATAACGCTCGACCTGGCGGCTAATTACTGGGCCTGGCAAGCAGAGCAGGCCATACAGGGGCAGGAAGGATTCCTGCTGGCGATTGACCTTGTAGCGAACGCTTTCCTGCCGAATATGATACGCAATATCGTGGGTACGTTGCTCGAAGTGGGCAGCGGCAAGCGTACTGTTGAAGAGTTTGGCAACGTGTTAGAGAGTAAAGACCGGCGTCTTGCTGGTCCAACGGTAAGGCCTCACGGCCTTTGCCTCCTGTGGGTAGAGTACTAGACCGGGGAACAGGGCCGGGGGCCAGTGGTTAGCATAAGCGGACCTTTGACCCCTGACCCGAGCAGCCCTTAGCTATTGGAGCAACAAATGAGCACAAAGACATACACACCAACCGCCGCCGAGGCAGAATCGCAGCGTGACTGGTACGTCATAGATGCCGAAGGGCAGACCCTCGGACGCCTGGCTACCCTCGTGGCGGCTGTGTTGCGCGGCAAAAACAAGCCGACCTTCAGCCCCCACATGGACATGGGCGACTTCGTCGTAGTCACCAACGCCGACAAGATAGTTGTCACGGGCAAGAAGTTCAGCGACAAGATTTATTACAGCCACTCGGGCTACATGGGTTCGCTCAAGGCTATCCCGTTTGATGTGATGCAGGAGAAGCACCCGACCCGCGCAATAGAGGCAGCCGTAAAGGGTATGCTTCCCCGCAACCGCCTGGGCGACCAGATGATTACCAAGCTGAAAGTCTATGCTGGCGGCAAGCACCCACATACCGCCCAGAAACCTAAGCCGCTCCGCATCAACGCAGAGACGGGCGCATTGGAACCAGCCAATAAGTAATTATGAATTATGAATTATGAATTATGAATTACTGTTACGGTTCATCAATTCAAAATTCATAATTCATAATTCATAATTCTCCAAAGGGGGGGGGAAAGATGGACCAGACAAAGACAGAGGCTAAACAAGCCTACTTCTATGGCACTGGACGCCGCAAGAGCGCAGTGGCTCGCGTCAGGCTTTATCCGGGCAGTGGGCAGATTGTGGTCAACAGCAAGAGCGTCGAAGACTACTTCGGCGCGAGGGCAATCTACCACCAGATGGTAAACCACCCGCTCGAGCTGACCGAGAGCCTGACTAAGTATAATGTCACTATCAAAGTGCTAGGTGGTGGAGTAACGGGCCAGGCTGGGGCTGTACGCCACGGGTTGGCACGTGCCCTCATACAGGCCGACCCGACTTTGCGTACTGCCCTTAAGAAGGCAGGCCTCCTTGCCCGTGACGCACGCGAGAAAGAGCGCAAGAAGCCCGGCCTCAAGCGCGCCCGTAAGGCTCCTCAGTATACGAAGCGGTAATTCTCTCCTGTTGTACCAGCCTTCGATCGGACTGCAATACAACCTAGATTTACGCTTCAAGGTTGCACCAATTGTACCAACTGCAAAAGAGAAGAGGTAGGGGACACGATCGGTTCCCTACCTCTACAAACGCATCGCCTCTTGGAGATGCTATCTAGTCCGTGATGTTGTCGACAGCATCCTTGACGTTGTCCCGAACGGAACCTGCCGCGTCCTTTATGTTACCCTTGGCTTGCCCCATCTTGCCCTCGGCCTGATTGGCTTCACCACGGGCCTGAGCATCAGCGTCACCAGTCGCCTCGCCTGCCTCTTCCTGAATCTTGCCGCCTATCTCCTGGGCTTTACCTTTTACCTTATCTCCTAATCCGTCACCCATGATCTGTTCTCCTTTCGTACTTACGCT
>JBBRVL010000316.1:0-5023 GCA_038246925.1 Chloroflexia bacterium | reverse complement strand
TGGTTATCTCTCAAGGTTTCCGCCCAACGGCTTGGCAAATCATTGTATCGTGCTCAGGCTGACTTGCTCAGTGATTATCTACGTGCTGAACTGCGTAACCCTCACATCACCGCTTTCAGCCCTGCCTGAGCGAAAGTCCTATATCTTAGAAGATTGGCCTCTGGTTACATCATTACCTGGGCGGAAGTAAGGCTTGCCTGACAGACATGGCTCACCTGGCCCTCCACATGGGTAGCCCTGCATTACGTTCCGAGTCGCCAGGCGCTGGATGAACTCGTAGAAGGTATGTGTAGAGGGCACATCCTCGAAGGTCTGTCCGACTGGGGGCTCATTGAAGCCCGCCGCGTTAGCAACGATCTTTGATGTCTGACCTCGAGTAGCGTTTGCGTATGGGCGGAAGTAAGGCTTGCCCGTAGTGCATGGCTCGCCTGGACCACCACACAAGTACCCTGTCATGTACCCCCTCGTGGTAAGGCGCTCTATCCACTCATAGAAGGTATTGGCTGCTGTCACATCCTCGAAGGTCTGGGTCACTACAGGCTCAGAGAAACCGGCAGAGTTGGAGACCATCTTGGCTAGCTGTCCACGTGTTACCTGGTTGTTAGGGCGGAAAGTACCGTCTGCATAGCCTGATACTATGCCCTGGCACGCGAGGCAGCGGATAGAGGTATAGAAGGTGTCAGTAGAGGGTACGTCGCTAAACTGGATCGGGCATGGAGTGGCGGTAACCATAGGCGTTCCCGTGCGTGTAGGCGTCACAGTGACAGTAGTTGTCGATTGGCGGCAGATCGGCTGCGACTGTGATCCGGGGAAGTATTCACGGCAGAAGTTTGCCTCATTGACTATGCCAACGACGCGGAAGTAGTTGTATTGAGGTGGAATATTCTGGTTATTAAAGAACTCCTGCACAGAGTACGGTGGAGGTCCGGGCGGCACCACAACTGACCTGGAAGGGCTTTGCGTGAAGTTGGTCCAGGTACTATTGTCGGTCGACACCTGTAGGAACAGTACCATGTCCACGGTCACGGGTGTTGGACATTGATTGGTGAACTCTACAATGGCCCGGATGTTGGAATTACCTGTATTCGGGTCTACATTGCAATCGACGAGTATGCCTATGGCGATATTGCCACAACACGGAATGGGAGTAACCGTACCCGTGACCGTTGGAGGGGCTGCCGTACCTGTGACCGTTGGGGGCACTGCTGTTGATGTATTGGTCGGCGTGCTCGAAGGCACAGGGAGCGTGGGAGTGAGATTCGGATCGGTCACGTCGAGCCATGCGGCTGAGACCGGCCCCCAGCTCTGGAAGCCGCCGTAGTCGTTCACCCCACGTCCGCGCACGAAGACGATGTGCCTGCCTGCGGGGATGCCTGTTGTGTCTATATTGGCCTCAACAGCTTCGGTGGGCGAGTTGAAGGAGCCGTCAACCGCAGTCATGGCAGTTGCGGCGCCGCCAGCCCAGGGCGGTGTATCTATATAGTATTCGGCGGCGGCCACGTTCTGCGTGTAGGTGTTGCCGCTCCATGAGTAGTTGATCGTCCCAGAGATGCGCGAGGTTGTTCCCTGGGGAACAGGATTGGGGCTGGTAGCCACCGTATTGGCATCCGGGCCGCGTGTGGTGAGGTAGGGCGTGCGGGCGATCTTCGCCATGTAGATCAGCATGCCACGGTTCTCGGGCCACAGACCTCTTGTACTTTGGCAGCCGGGGTTATCAATGCACGTGTACTGCGGGTAGAAGCTGCCCCCACTCAATTCCGTGGTGTAGCCGGGCGCGCCCAGTTCGCCATATATCCAGTCTATCGTGTCGCCGTCTACGTTGTAGAGGCACTCGCCAGGCTGGCAGTACGGGTAGCCGTTGCCGCCACCTTCACCGGAATTGAGAGCGGTCATGTGCGCGCCGATGTTGTTCAGGTCGCTGTGGTTAGGGGAGTCCGTATCGGTCCAGCCCCAGGGGTAGAGGTTCAATTGGGCCACCGTGTGCATATTCTGGTAGATGCCGGTGGTCGTTAGAGGTGCGGGGTCGGTGTTGTTGGGTCCGCGCTGGTCTGGTATGAGGGTGCGTATCTTGTTTATCACAGCCTGGGTTTCTTCTTCTGAACCTGCGCTAGGCCCGCGATAGGTTTCGCTGCATGCCGAACCGCTGGAGCCGCCGCAGCAACCCCATAGGAATGGGAAGTTGCGGTTGAGGTCGGTGCCGATACCTGGGGGTGGCCAGATTGTGCAGCCGTCGTCGCGGTCAGCATTCTTTCGCTGGGAGCGTGGAGATCCTTCGCCGTTTTCTACCATGTGGTGACCGTCCGGGTTGAGCATCGGCATGATCCAGATGTCGTGGTAATCAACCAGCCAGCGCGAGTCGGGATTCGTGTTGTAACCGTCGAGCAGCCAGTTTATGTAACGCATGGCAAGCTCGGGCGTAGCTATCTCACGAGAGTGGATGCCTGCGTCGAACCAGAAGACGGGCTTGGGGCCCGCTATGTTGCTGTTGGTGATATGCAGGACCCACAGGTCGAAGCCGTTCCACGTATTAGGTTGGGTGCATTGGCCGGGGTGGGTCTTGCACCAGGAGTCGCCAATGTCAACTTTTTCGGCAAGCGTAGGGTAGGCCGCTACTTTCTGATCGAGGAAAGTTTCCATCTCCTCGACGGTCTTGTATCCACCGTAAAAGGTATCCCACAGGTTAGGGTCGTTGGCCGTTTTGGTCTGCTCTTCATCGATCTCAACGCGTAGGCCCCTGGCGAGCAGACCGTTGTACGTTTCACGGTCGCCGAAAACGGTCAGGAAGCCCTGGAAAGTAGGCACTTCTTCCGCGCCCAACTCGGCGGCGAGCCGGTTGCGCTCTTCGTTGTCGCGGAAGTAGACGCGGAGAACGAGCGTCTCGGGTTTCTGTGCCGCGGACGATCTGCTCGTATCGGTGGCTATTGGCCGAGCCACCGCGCGCTGAGCGCCTCCCATGCTACCCCCCAGCAAAAGCATCGGCAGCAGCGCTGCTAGAGCGGGAAGGAAGAAGCGAGCTATAAAATGACGCCTTCTATTCATTACCTGTGGCCCTCCTGAGAAGATGAAGTCGGACAGCATTATCGTCAAGCACAAGTCACGCGCTACCATGCTTTACCTATGAGATGTGCAAGATTTACTACTCTACCTATATCACAATTTCGAGTTACGGGCCAGGTTCTAGGGGTAGCAATTCCCTTCTTCGGGCTAAAGTCTCTATCTCTGCTCTGTCGTATCGCAGTTCGGGAAGAAGGTGTTAGCCACTATCTTGGCTGACTGTCCTCTGGTCACGTCGTTTTGTGGTCTAAAGTAAGGGCGGTTATTCACACATGGCTCACCAGGCCCACCGCATGCGTAGCCTCCCATCACTCCACGACTGGCTAGTCGCTGTATGAACTCATAGAAGGTATGAGTGGGAGGTACATCCTGGAAAGTCTGTCCGACAGGCGGCTCCGTGAACATGGCGGCATTACTCACTATCTTCGCTGTCTGCCCGCGTGTAGCATTGGCGAATGGGCGGAAGTAAGGCTTGCCAGTGGTGCAAGGTTCGCCCGGTCCTCCACAGTTGTAGCCTGTCATGTAACCGCGTGTGGTTAGACGTTCTATGAACTCGTAGAAGGTATGACTGGGAGGCACGTCCTCGAAAGTCTGCCCGCTCACTGTCTCCGAGAAGCCAGCAGAGTTAGAGACTATCTTTGCTAGTTGCCCGCGTGTCACCTGGTTATTAGGGCGGAATGTACCGTCAGAGTAGCCTGATACTATGCCACGACAGGCAAGGCATTGCACCTGTGAGTAAAATGCATTGTCCGGGGGCACATCTATGAACTGTTGGTCTGTGTAGTGGAAGCTGACGTTGCCGATCCCGCTCACATTCCCGACGACCCATACGTTCCCAGGAGAGAGGGCAATCACGTCAGTTAGATCGGCAGGTAGGCTGGCCATAATGCGCCATTCCACTCCCTCCCAGTGCATAACTGAGGTTGCACTTACGGCCCATACGTCATTCGATGTAATGCCTGATACTGCTCGCGCACCGGACGGGGAGCGCACTGCGGTCCAGCTATTACTATCCCAATGGAGCATTCCGCCATCGCCTACTGCCCAGATATCATTAGCTGAAATCGCATCAACACCACTCAGGGCGCCAACCGAAGGTGCGGTAACAACCGACCATGCCGTGCCGTTCCAGTGCTCTATAAGCGACCTGCGCGCATCAGGTAAGCCTGTGTAACCGACCGCCCATGTGTCGTTTGCTGCTACAGCTGTGATGCCGAAAAGCCCGGCATCTTGCGGGAGGCCAGGACTTGCGACCTGCTGCCACGCGACTCCATCATAGTGGTAGACAAGGGCTTTATACCTCCCCACCTCGTAGTAAGATCCAACTGCCCAGACATCGTTTGAAGCGGCGGCGTCCACTGCATAGAACCGCGATTCAAGTTCCGGGCTATCGAACCTCTGCCTGGTCCAGCGCGTACCGTCCCAGTGAGCCACCATCGGCCAACTGTCGAACATACGAGTTAGCTCTGCCCCCACCGCCCAAACGTCATTTGATGCGATCACCGACACGTCATAGAAGATGCCACCGTAGCTTGTCTCGCTGTTCGGCACCTTGACCCACTGGGCTCCATTCCAGCGCTCGGCCCGTTCTATGATTACGCCGCCCGGAACGCAACATTCATCACCTACCGCCCACACATCGCCGTTCGCCGTGGCGGACACAGCATAAGCAAACCCATTGGGCGGCATCTCAAAAGTGTGCCAGGTGGCTGCACAGGTGGGCGGTACCGTGGCGGTGAAAGTGGGAGTGTTGGCTGTCGAGGTCGCGCTGCTTGTGGCGGTTGGGGTATTCGTAGAGGTGCTAATGATAGTGGGTGTAGATGTCGAAGGGGCAGTAGAGGTGGCTATAGCTGTGGTACTGACTAAAGGTGTAAGTGTAGCTATGGGTGTGGATGTAATAGTAGGCGTGCTGCTAGCCATTGTGGTGGCGGTCACGGTGGAGGTGGGCAGGTTCGAGCTTTCACAATAG
>JBBRVL010000315.1:0-5053 GCA_038246925.1 Chloroflexia bacterium | reverse complement strand
TAGCACCTTGTCCCAGTACTCAGGATCGCTGTAGCGAGCCGCCAAGGCGTCAAGATCAAGATCCACTGTGGTCACTCTTGGACTGAATTCAATGGCACCGAACAGATTGACGTGCTGCCAGGCAACCGGAGAAATGTGGCGGAGAAGGTCGATCGCTTGCTGGTCGTCGGCAGCACATTTTTGCTTGTAGACCTTGGACAACAACGCTGTGTTGTAGTAAATGATCGCATTGGTGATCAGTCGCGAGCATTCGTTCCAGATCTGCTGCTCGGCTTCGGTTTTGACGCGGAACCTCCCTTCGTTGACAAAAGCAACAGCCCTCCGAAATCGGTGATAGGCTTCTCCCCGGTTGAGCGCCTGTTGCACACTTTGGCGCAGATCCACATCATCCACGAAGTCGAGGATATAGAGCGTTCGGCACAGGTGCTCGAGTTCCCACAGGGCTTTGCGCGTCTGGTTCTGCCGGACATAGCTGGCGAGTTTGCGCACTACCGTGGCCTGAGTCACGTCTTTCTGAGCGAGCGAGGCCATTATTCGCTGAATAGTGGGCCATTCTCTGACGATCAGCCTATCGTTGACTTTACGCGCAGGTTTGATCAGGCCATCGCCGTACTGGCTCGGCGACCCCCAGCCGACCAGAGTGTGGGTTTTCTTGTGCAGGTCGCGATACCGGGGTGCAAAGCGGTAGCCGAAGACGTGCAGGATCCAGAAATTGACCTGGTTAGTCCCGTGCGTATCCGTCGAGTGACGTTCCGGCTTGATGTCGGAGGTATTGTTGTAGAGCACGTCGAAGACGTAGTGGCTCTTATGCTCGTGCGTGCCGATGATCCTGGCGTTGATGGGCACGTGATTGGCCACCAGAGTATAGGCGCTCACCCCTTTGTGCAACCCGAAGTACTTGGGCGCATACCGGGCATTGATCGTATCGATCTGCGTTTCGATACGCTGACCGTCGCTGCTGGAGTGTAAGGCATCCTGAATATCGTAGAGGGAGAACACCGCCAGCCGTGCTATTGCATTCGTGATGGCATCATTGGCCGAGTGTAGGGTTTCCAGGCGCAGGTAATTGCGTGCCGTCGTCATCAGCGTGGAGTGACTGAGGCCGCTCACATCCGCCATTTTCCACAGGCCCATGTTGGTCCCCAACGCGACGATACAGGCGAGGATGGCGCGCGGATCGGGGTCGTGTTTGACGTAGCGATCGAGGATATGGGTGAACGTGCCAAGGAAGGCGGTCTGCTCCGCCACAAACCACAACAGGTCGGCAATCCCAATCACTGGCAGTCGATCGTAGAAGGGGCTATTGACTGGCTCCTCCGTGTGCGGATACTTCAGCGTCCAGCGGCGCTTCTGCGCGGAGCCACTGATCTTGATGTGCTGGTTCCTACCGTCTGCGATGCGTTGGTTGACGAATTGGAACTTGGCTTCGAGGGTCTCGCGGAAAGCCCGCAATGTTTCTTGGATGGGGGCCAGCAAGAGGGGCGCGCCGATCTCGTTCAAAACCCTCTCTTTGTCCTGCCAGCGCGCATCGCTGATCAGGTCGTCCTCGAAACGGCGGAACTCGGTACTATCCCGGACAAAGACGTCTCCCGCCTCCAAAGCATTGCGCAGCAAGCGATAGAGCAGGAATTCGTAGCGATCCACCTCCAGCATCCGCCCTTTTCCGGCTCCCCTTCCGGCTCCCCTGGCGAACAGGTAGCGATGCAACATTTTCGGGATGAGCGCCGTCGGGAAGAGTGATGGGTTGGTCTGCCGTGGTGATTTGCCGTGCCGCAACAGGCTCTGCAGGAAAGCGATCCCCTCCAGCAACGGCGCATCCTCTACCCGGCCCACGAAATCCAGATCCGAGAACAGGTGCCGCAGATTGCGTTTGAACGTCGGCGACAGGGTGGTGTAGTAGGACCACTCTATGCCGGTCTTATCGAAGGGAATGTTGCGCATGTAGTCGGACACAGCAGGGAAGCGTGCTGGATCGAGCAACGCGAATGCTTTCTCCTGCACGGTCATGAAGGGCGCATCAGCCGGTATCGAGGCATCGACGAAGAGACTGAGGATCTCTCCTGCCGCCTGCAGGTCCTCTCCCATCTCGGTAGCCGCGCGTTGTCTGGCTTCCTCTGCTGCCTGCTTGGCCTGCTGCTCGTAGTGATCGACCAGGTGAATGAATGCCTCGATGAGCGTGTCGTTGATTTGGCCGAAGCGATAGTAGGCGAAACACAACAGGTATAGGCGCGCTGTGGCGAGGGGCATGCGTTGGAGCTTGTAGACGGTGTAGAACTTGACGAGCGAGGCGTAGTATTTGCCGCTTTCCGTGGAGATGCCTGCTATGGCGAGGAAGCTCTGGGCAAAGTCGTACAGGGGTTGAAAGAATTTGCGGCGCTCGACTTCCTGACGCAAGGACTTGTAGCTGAAGTCACTGGCCTCGCGTTTCAAGGCGCTGATGCGGTACATCGTTTCGTTGGCATCGGCGTCGAGCAGGGCATCGATCTGGTGGGCGACCGTAGGCGTCAGTGAGTGCCCAAGGAGTTGCGTGAGACGATGGCGCTCCCGCGTCACCACCCTGCCCACCATATCCTGCAGGATTGTGTAGGGCGGAGCGACGATGCGTTGGGTGGCCAGGTGCTGCAGGACCTCACGCAAGACGTAGATGGGCTGGGTGGACAGCAGGGCGATCCGCTGTGCTTTGTGCTCCAGTTCCTCTCTGGCAGCACGGTCACACTGGCGATAATCGAAGAGTGCGAGGATGGTCTGCTGCTGGGCCAGGCGGGTGGGTCTGGAGAGAGCGGAGAGCGGGGTAAGAGCCGTGAGGAGTTCGAACGCTTTGCCGGGAAAGTACTGCGCGCTGATATAGCGGAGATCTTCGGACACCATCTGCGCTTCGTACTGGAAGAACTGCCGCTTGGCTTTGAAGTAGCCCAGTTGCAGCGTCAAATGCATACCAACCGCAGGAGTGTGGGCATTGACAGCGGTGCGTTCCGGGATGCTCAAGTCAAAATATATCTGGCGTTCATGCGCGGTGAAGCGAGGCAAGCCGTACAGCGCGTCGATCTCCTTGGTGGTCAGGATCGACAAACGATGCGTGTCGAGGCTCATTCAAAGCTCATGTTAGGCATGTTGGGCATGCGATGCGGACTTTCACCCGCGCCGGATGTACTGGTAGAGTGTCTCGCGACTGATGCCGAACTCTCGGGCAATCTGAGCCTTCGCCTCGCCTGCGGAGACGCGTCGGTGGAGCTCAATGACCTGGCCTGCGGAGAGCGCCTTTGCGCGGCCGCGATAAACGCCGCGCTGTTTGGCGAGCGTGATGCCCTCCCGCTGCCGTTCTCGGATGAGGGCACGCTCGAATTCCGCGAAGGCACCCATGACCGAGAGCATCAGATTGGCCATAGGGGAGTCGTCGCCTGTGAAATGCAGGTTCTCTTTGACGAACTCGATGTGTACACCACGTTTGGTTAACATCTGCACAATGCGCCGCAGGTCATCGAGGTTGCGGGCCAGCCGATCCATGCTATGGACCACGACGGTATCGCCTTCACGGACGAAGGTGAGCAGAGCCTCCAATTGGGGGCGCAACGTGTCTTTGCCGGAAGCTTTGTCTGTGAACACACGATCCAGCCGGACTGTCTCTAAGTCTAATTGACGTCCAGGGTTCTGGTCGAAGCTGCTGACGCGCACATAGCCGATACGTTGACCACTCACCTCTTACCTCTTACCTCCGCCGGGATAGTGTCAGGATAAAGTCTTAGACCTTTGTCAGGGAGTGTCAGAATATGCGCGATAAGACTCTAACCTGACGCTCATACGGGTGTCCCCTGACGTCAGGTTAGAGTATACCCTACCTACAACCGTTGTACAACCAGGTACAACAAGGTCGGATGCCTGGGATGACCAAGAAGTGCATGACGCACGAGGAACTGGTGGCCCCATTTTACATTTGTGGGGGTTGGGCTAAAATAGCCATAGACGGAGTTACAGGCTCGCGTGACCTCTCTGTAGCTTCTCCTCTGCGGCCCAGGTATCCAGCTACAGACGGCCTGAGGGTGAACGACTGGCAGAGGCTTTACCTGCATACCTCCCCAGATGGACGCTTCGCTCTGGAGATGCACTTCGAGCGCACCGCACAGGAAAATAACAAGGACTACATCCAGATTAAGTCGGGCGACCGCTACGACCCCAATGATGCGACGAAGGTGATCCCGCCCTTCCCAACTGGAAGGACCTGGAAGTTCAAACATCAGATCATAAGCAGCGTAAGCGTATCAGGGGGCACCGATTACGCGATGCTGCTCGACGACTACAGCGAGCAACGCACCGTTTATTCTCAGTCGGACTCTGTTTACGAGGATAAGACCCCAGCGGAGAAGCAGGCCAAGGTCTATTCTGAGAATCCCTTAGTAGGCACTGGTAATAACTGCCGGGGCATGAATATACGCTTCGTGCCCATTGTGGAAAGCTCAGGCACCAAGTACGGCGAGGGGCAGCAGGTAGGGGAGGTCAAGCGCACCCGGCAAACCTCTGAGTACAACGACGCCTACGGCAACCAGACGCGGGCGAACGAGTTCGGGGACGTGACCGCACAGGGTGACGAGCGTAGCACTATCTCCACGTATGCAGTTATCAGCACTACCAACCAGTACATTGTGAACCGTCCCGGCACGATGAACACGTACCAGGGTATCACCAGCACGGTGCTGCTGGCTAAGTCGCAAAGCTATTATGATGAGCAGAGCGCGCCCGGAGTAATCCCAGGCGGCGGCAGGGGGCGGCTCACCCAAAGCGAGCAGGTGGGTGTAGTAGGCGGTATCACTACCTCTCTAACTATCACCCAGACTTTCGACCACGATGCCTATGGCAACCCTACACTGGTGCGTGACCCTAAGGGTAACTCTACCACCACAGGGTTCGATGGTTATTATCACTCCTTCCCCATGACGGTGACGCGCTCCCAAGGGCGGAGCGAGTATGCTTATTATGACTACACCCTGGATGTGCCAGTCTCTTCGACTGATATGAACGGGATAGTTACGCAGCTGCGCTATGATTCCTTTGGGAGACC
>JBBRVL010000314.1:0-5062 GCA_038246925.1 Chloroflexia bacterium | reverse complement strand
GGGTGCCCCCTGGGCCACCAAAATACAGTGACCCCCTTTTCGATGAGGACGACTGACACTTGCTGTTCGACATCCTTAGCCTCTTCCCTGAGATGTTTCCCGGCGTGCTCGGCGCGAGTATCTTCAAGCGCGCAGCCGATGCGGGCCTCATAAGCGCCAGACTCCATAACATCAGGCATTACACATCAGATAAACACCATGTAGTAGACGATTATCCCTATGGTGGGGGCGCGGGCATGGTGATGAAACCGGAGCCGATCTTCCGAGCGGTAGAATGGGTCCACAATCTGCCTGATCCCTCGCCCGGTATCTCGCTTTACGAGCCGCCCCCGAATGCCCTCACCGGGGAGCTACAGCCGATACCTGACACAGATAATGTGCCCGTAATACTAATGTCGCCCCAGGGACGTGTCTTCAGCCATACGATAGCTGAGGAGCTTGCCCAACACCCACGCTTGATTATCCTATGTGGGCACTATGAAGGGGTGGATGAGAGAGTGCGCGAGCGCCTTGTGACTGACGAAATCAGCATCGGTGATTATGTCCTGACCGGAGGCGAGCTTGCGGCAATGGTAGTTGTAGACGCCGTTGCTCGCTTGGTTCCTGGGGTGCTGGCCGAGGGATCGGCTGATGATGAATCGCACGCACAGGGACTGTTGGAATATCCACAATACACCCGGCCACCGGAGTTCCGAGGCTGGCCCATCCCACCTGTACTGGTCAGCGGCCACCATGCTCAGGTCGCGGCATGGCGTAGGCGAGAGGCCATCCGCCGCACACTGGAGCAACGCCCCGACCTTCTCGAAAAAGCAGACCTCAGCAGGCAAGACCTGGAATGGCTGGATGAGTTACGGAACGTGAAACGTGAAACGTGAAACTTACCTAAACAATCCAAGATTCAGAATAGCCTACGGGCGAATATTAAAGCCTACCACACCTTCGAGACGTGACACCTCACCTTGTACTTCGTAGAGCCAGACACCCGGAGGGACGGAAGGGAATGCCTCCGTAGGAATGAGGGTTATCACCAGCCTGCCGTCACTACCGGCGTTATAAAGTCCCCCATTTGAGCCTGCTGGGAAGACGACGTTGCCATTCGGATCAGTGAACTTCACCTGTACTCGTTCGCCCCCTGAGAGGCCACTGGCGCTAAAAGTGAACTGGCTGTTGGGTGGGCCGTATCCGGGACGCACAGATAGCACGAGGCCACCCGGCGGCTGTGTGGGCACATTGGGCACCGTTGCGCTGGGGGTTGCGCCGCCTGGTAAAGATGTCGAAGTCCGAGCGGGAGTCGGTGTGCGAGTGCGTGTCGGGGTAATTGTAGACGTAGGCGGTTGACCTACAAGAGTGGCTGTCGCCTGGGCACTGGGTGGCGCATAGTAGAGGGAAAAGTAAGCGACGGCAGTACGGTTACTAGCCGTGCCGTAGAAAGTAATCGACCAGAGGCCAGGGTAGAGGCCGCTTGTCGGCACTACTATATCTCTAACCGTTCCATCCGTGCCCGCTACAAGGTTGATCCCGGCGTCGGTGATGCTCTTGTCAGGCTTAGTGTACCAAGATACAAGGCCCTCACCCGGTTGGAACCCTGTAACCGAAATAGTCAATGGCTGGCCCACCGGCACTGACGTCATGTCTATCGTCGCATTCACGGGCGGCGGGACTACGACAGGCGTACCCAGTGGCACGCGCGGTGTAGGGAGCGGACCGCCGTAGATCCAACGGTAATAGTGCTGGCCGACATTGCCCATCTGGACCTGCCAACCCGCAGGCATCGAAGGCACGTACGCTAGAGAGCGCCGCTCGTACATCTGGAACAGCGCATCATGG
This sequence comes from Chloroflexia bacterium, assembly GCA_038246925.1. GTDB lineage: Bacteria > Chloroflexota > Chloroflexia > QHBQ01 > JADMIH01 > JADMIH01. The sequence continues at coordinate 3,235 of JBBRVL010000314.1, read as the reverse complement.
TAGACCCCATCGATCTTCACCCGCGTCCAGTACGGCTCGGTTATGGGGTAGCCCATCACGAAGACCCAGTTAGCTATTGTTTGGCCGTTGACCCTCGCGCCGTTCTGTTGAATCACACCCTTGAGGTTCAGGAAGTCCCACATCGCCTGGGGGATGTTGTGGCCGAGAACATCGCTGTAGGCCGCCAATCTGGCACCCGTATAGAGGCCCAGCGCCTGGTTGCTGCCCACCTGCCCAGCCCGATCAAGAGTAGCGGTGACTGCCTGTCCGGTCAACTTCGGTGCGCGATTCGCCCCCGGCCCGGTCAGAGAAGCCACGGGTCGGAAGGAAGTATACGTAGGAGCATCAGGGTCCGTACCGAGACCGTCACCTCCTACCGCGATCTCAGCAGCGCCGCGCGGCACAAACTCCTTATCACCTACTTGCTGCTTTCCCGACACCATCTCGACGACGAGCAGACCGGTAGTGACAAACCACTCGCTTGCGCGGTCGCCTTCGGGGTTATTGATCTCCATCCGCGCTTTGTCAAAGTACTGCACGAGGCGAGTGCCTGACTTGCCGCCGGAATATGGCTCGCTGTGGGTGGTTCCCGGCTGCGGACCCCAGTACCAGCTACGTTGGACCTGTCCCGACAGCACATGGGCGTCAGTGCGCTCCCAAACCTGTTGAAACGACTTATCTGCGAAGCTCGCCTGGGCCGCGTTTGCCGTGGGTGATCCCGCACCCCCAATAATTAGATGTACGAGTGCTAGAAGCAAGACAACAATTGTTAATCTAAAGGGATATGTAGTAGAAAGAGGTGGTACGTTCATGTGTTGAGTCTAGCACGCACCGACAGACAGTGTCAAAGCGGGGACACGACGTAAGTGTCCAGATTCAGAGTCGAGGAACGAGTTATGAATCACAGAGAGCACAAAGAATATGGAGGAAATGGAGATTCTTGTTGGTTTCCAGTGGCTACTTAGGGTTCCTAACAAAACCTAACCTCGTAGGGGCATGATGTATCATGCCCTGTTCGTGAGCCATAAGGATTGGGGTAAGGAGACAGGTGCAAACGAGCTATCAGGCCGGACGTGGGTATGCCCTGTTCGTGAGCCATAAGGATTGGGGTAAGGAGACAGGGCATGGCGTGCCATGCCCCTACGTTAGGTTTGATTTTGTTAGGCGCTCTTAGGGTTCTTACCCCAAAAAGAATCTCTGTGCTCTTTGCGTCCTCTGTGTTCTCTGTGATTCAAACAACAGCTTCTATACCCCTACTCTGAGCATTTATGGCAAGACATCAAGGCAGGCACTGTGCTGCCCTGCGCAGGTAAATCTAAACCAACGGCCGGGATTCTTGTTTGAATTACTGCGCCGGGATCCAACCGTTGCGGCGCGTGATCTCGACCCCTAACAGACCGAGCAGCACCTCGTTGGCGGTCCCGGCAAACTCCGGGTGATACTCGAAGCGGTTGCGCTCGAAATACTGGACGAGATAGCCGTTCTCCATCAATTCCTCGGAGATAGGATAGCCGAAGATAGGCAGTCCACCTTTCGCTTTCCAGTATTTCAGGAACGGCCCGCTCAGAGAATGCTTCGTCTCACTAAAGTAAGCACGATTGGCGTCGCCCTGGAATGGAGTGCCCGCAGGGAACGTTCGCCCGCGTGTCATCTCGACGCCCAACAGGCCCATCAGCACTTCATTACGGGTGCCTGCGAACTCAGGGTGATATTCAAAACGGTTGCGCTCGAAATATTGCACCGTATAGGTCTTGCCGTCGGTAGGGCTGACTTCAGGGAACTCCTCGGAGAGTGGATAGCCGAAGAGCGCCAGGCCGCCGTTTGCCTGCCAGAACTTCAGGAACGGTCCTTTGAGCACATGGCCGACGGGAGGAAAGTAGACCAACGTCGATGTATTAGCCGCTGCCGCGACTTTATCAAAGGCGGCTGGTCGAGGCCCTGGAATGATGATATCGACCGTCTTCACATCGGAGGCCGAGCCGTCTACCTGCACGGTAAACGGGCCTGCGCGCTGACCGCTGTTCGTCGCCGCCGACAGAGAATAGATACCTGAGGCGAGATTAGGGAAGCTAAAGTTGCCGCCGCTGTCAGGCTGTGCCGACAACTCAGGCCCGCTCACTCCAATCGATGGCTTGAGCCGTACGATAACGACAGCAGGGTTTGCCCCGCGAACTACACCCTTCACCGTTGACTGGCGCAAGCCTGCCTGCGCTGACACAGTAAATACAACCGAGGCGCGTAGGCCACTGCTTACTCCGGTTGCCACAAGCGTTGTATTGCCGGGGGGCGTATCGGCGAGAAGCGCCACTTCTGCTCGGAAGGCACCTTGAGCACCTGTCTGGGCACTGCCGATACCCCGCGTGTTGTTTGCTGAGGTAACCAGGTTCAGCTCAACAAGCTCATTTACACCAAATCCGGCTCCTGTCAAAGCCATGAGACTGCCGGGGCCTACCTCTCTCGAATCAAGTTGGAGGGAGGGCGCGCCCTGGCCAGCGGGAGGAGTGGCAGCAGGCACCGGGGTTAACGTGGCCTGTCCAACAGGGGTAGCCGTCCTCGGGACAGGCGGACCTTGCTGGGCCATCTGCACAGCGCGCATCGCGTTCACACGGCCTCTTCCATAGAATTCGTCGAAGCCGGGCGTGCCCAGGTCGTCCGACGAGTCTTCCACAATCTGCTTCACCTGGTCGGCAGTCAGGGATGGGTTGACCGACATCACAAGCGCCGCGACTCCGGCGACGAATGGCGCTGAGTAAGATGTGCCATTGTTGTATTCATAGGTCAGTTCGCCGTCGTTCCAGGATGTGCTCAAGATGCCGACACCCGGTGCGGACACATCGACGAACGGCCCCCACGTGGAAAATCCGGTGACAGTATCGCTGCGCCCGGTCGCGCCTACCGAAAGGACCGACTCATAAGCCGCCGGGTATTGTGATTTGCCGTCGGGCGTATTACCGGCTGCGGCCACAAAAAGGACGCCACGGTCGCGAGCATATTCAACAGCCTCGCGTAGAACCCTGCTGTTGCTCGCCGATCCGAGGCTCGCATTTATGATTCTTGCACCGTTGTCAACCGCCCAACGGATGCCCCGCGCTACAGTATCATCCGAGCCGCCCTGCGTGCCGAGTACCTTGACAGGCATGATGCGCGCTCCCCACGACACTCCTACAACGCCTTCGCCATTATTGGAGCTTGCAGCCGCGACACCAGCCGTCTGCGTCCCATGGAATACGTCGTC
>JBBRVL010000313.1:0-5081 GCA_038246925.1 Chloroflexia bacterium | reverse complement strand
CCGCCAGCGTTTGTCCTGAGCCAGGATCAAACTCTCCAAACAAAGCTGAGACCATCACTGATCTCAATCAAGCACATTGTGATGTTTTACCATCTTTCTTGCGGTTTGAAGGAACTGACTGTTTTTACCTTTACTTTCTTCACTCTTCAGTTGTTAAGGTTCGTGCGCGGTCCCATTTTCAGGGGCGCAAAGATTAGTATATCAAACGTCAGGGGCGATGTCAAGGAAATTTAGCACTTTGTTTTGAGCCTTTTCAAGCTCGCTTTCGGCACTAAAAAACCGGCGCTTTTCGCACCGGCATCAAGAGACAGCAAACCTAACCTTGTGGGTTATGCTTTTTAGCCTAATCTTCGCAGACGGTGCTCCTGGTGTTTGATTTTTAATCTTTACCTCTCGGCAAGATTTATTATACGTGACCCACAAGCCGGTGTCAAGAGAAAATCAAAGGCAATTTTGGGGCAATTTCTGAGCTATCAGCTAAGAAGCGTGAAACGTGAAACGTGATAATTGACCGCTCATCACTTATTTCTGTTATTATGCGGAATAACAGTAGACGGAGGAACTTTTGAGCGGAGTATTCCCTGTTGCCCGGTTCGGGACGTTGGCTTGGGTTTGGACCATTGGGTTCTTCGCCGGGGCTTTATATTTTGGGTGGCGAACCGTGGACGCAATATCGAGCGATCACGCGCCCGATACTTATGACCTGGGTGCGTTATTGCTTCTAGTCGCGTTCATTATTATTAGCTGGGCACGCTCCGTCAGGCGCTATAGGGTCGCGGATGGCAACCTGTACATCGAGAAGTGGGCATTGAGCAAGATAACGCTCCCTTTGGAGAGTATCAGGTTAATCGAACCTCTAGCAACCCCTGTGTCGTTCTTCAATACCGGAATACTGAGCACAGGCGGCCTCTTCGGCTGGGCAGGCAAGACGCAATTGCGGAAAAGCAGCGACACGCACGCTCTACAAGCCGAGTTGTACGGCACGAACCCCGCCAACGTAGTCATAGTCGGGCTGAAGAATGATCAGACCTATGCGCTTACTCCCGCCGATCCAGACGGCCTGGTGGACGCTGTGCGAGCAGCCATGCAGCCTCCCAAATCGGAGGACGGTTACATCGCAAAGGCAGGGCGGCGCGGCAAGAAGGTCAGGAAAAGCTAAAGGTGCTCGATACAGCTTCCTATGGTATAGAGGCGACGGCTATGGGCGTTACCATTAGGATATATGTAGCGCCCAGGTCTTCATCTAATAGAATAGTGGGCATGCATAATGGCGCGATAAAGGTCTCGTTGACCGCTCCGCCGGTAGAGGGCGCTGCCAATAAGGCGTTGGTCGAGTTCCTGGCGAAGGTGCTGGAAGTGCCGAAGGGTGCGGTTCGCATCACTTCTGGCGAGACCTCACGTAACAAGCTGGTTGCCGTGACCGGGATCGGCGCGCAGTCTGCCCTCAAGAAGCTCGCCCTGAGCGACTAGACCAGGTCTCACACAGGAGATGCATGCTTCTAGTGTTGAACCAACAGACCTATAAGGAATTGTTTGTAGGGGCGAACCTTGTGTTCGCCCTTGTCAGACCGTCACCCATATCAGGGCGAACACAAGGTTCAATAGTGTCGCATAAAGATTCCGTAGGGGCAGGCACGGGGGCCTGCCCTAAGGGGGCCGTAACTGGGCGGGTTTGGTCGGTGGCGACCAGGGCAGGCACGGGGGCCTGCCCCTACAGCACGTTCCAATTTTAATGCGACACCATTGCCACAAGGTTCGCCCCTACAGGCCCTTTTCTATTTCCTAAGACCCCTTTGAACCTGGACTAGGAAGTAAGCCATCTGTAGACCAGACCTATCGCCCCGCCGCCGAGCACCAGCCATGCAGAGTTGAGCTTAAAGCGCAGGAGCACCAGAGCAGCAACGACCGCGAGCAGTGCTGTCACCCAATCAACCAGGGCCGACCTGGCAAGCTCCCAGGTCACACCGGCCATAAGCCCCAGCGAGGCGACATTTACGCCATCGAGTAGCGCGCCTATCCAGGGTGAGCGCCTCAGACGCGGTATGATCGGGTTGAGAGCCGCCACAAATACAAACGACGGCAGGAAGATGCCAATAGTGGCAAGGAGTGCCCCGGGAAAGCCCGCGACTATATAGCCGACGAACGTTGCGGTGGTGAACACCGGGCCAGGTGTAAACTGTCCCACCGCCACCGCATCGAGCAGTTGCTTGTCGGTGAGCCAGCCCAGGCGATCTACAAAATCGTTGCGCAAGAAAGCCAGCAACACGTACCCGCTGCCGTACAGCACCGAGCCGATCTTGAGGAAAGTGAAGAAAAGCTGGCCGAGGCTGATGGGGGTCTGAGCCGATGCCTGAAGCAGCCAGGGGGCCGATATGCTGAATAGAGGTAGGATGCCAATTGCGCTGTCTTGCCGGATGCGGCTAAAGTTCTTCACCAGCATCACAAGCAGCCCGCCCCCGAATAGTAATGCTATCTCGTTGACGCCGAGGAGATAGAGGGCGAAGGCTGCTATTCCTACGGCGGCGAGCAAGGCACTCTTGACAGCCGTCTTGCCGAGGCCCCAGAGCGCCTGCACTACAACCGCGATGATCACCGGCTTGATGCCATAGAGAAGCCATTCCGCGCTGGGAGTAGTGCCGTAGCGAACGTAGAGCCAGGCCAACGCCAGCACGATCAACGCCGCCGGCAGGATGAACAAAGTCCCGGCAACCACCAGCCCCCGCCAGCCCGCCCGAACGCGGCCAACGTGCATCACCATCTCGGTGGAGTTCGGGCCTGGTATCAGGTTGGTCGCGCCGAGCAGGTCGAGAAATTCGCCGTCGGTGAGCCACTTGCGCCTGGTGACTACTTCATCACGGAGCATGGCAATATGCGCGGCTGGTCCCCCGAAAGCGGTGAACCCCAGCTTGAGGGCCAGTAATGCAACCTCGCCCAGGCGCGATGGCGTGTGCTCGGCCCGGCCCGGATCAGTTTCCGGCACTCTGTCCCCGTCGAAGCCAGAGGGCGGCAATCATCACGCCGTCAACGACCCAGTGCGCAACGATTGGGCCTGCCAGGTTGCCCGTGCGCTCGCGTAGCCGGGCGAACGTTACGCCCGCTACACCTGTTGTGAGCATCCCGCCCGCCACGGCAAGCGGCAGCACGAACGGCCTGAGGAAAGCGGGGAGGCGGGCGGCGGTGGAGAGGTTACTCTGAGCGGCAGATGTGGCGGTCACAGTCAGGTGCCAGGCAGCAAAACCGGCGGAACTTCCTATGATGGCCCACTTTGCCGGAAAATGGCGGCGCAGAGCCGAGAAGAGTAGTCCCCGGAAAGCTAACTCCTCAAGCACCGCGATGCCTATAGGCACATCGACAAAGACATCCTTGAGCAACTCTCGCCGGGTCATTTGGCTGATTGGCCCATACTCAAGTGGGGTATCAAGCAGTAGAGGCTTGTAGAAGAAAAATAGCGGAGGTCCCGACAGCACCACGCCGAGGCCCACCCCACCCAACACCGACCTGCCAAGCCCCTCGCGCTGTAGCCCAATGCTTGCCAACCCTCCCTGCCTGCGAGCAGCATAGGCCAGCAGCACTGCTATCAGCGCCGGATTCAGCCGCCGGAAGAGCGCCTCCGGGTACTTCCCGCGTCTTTGCGCCCAGAGTGCGAGGCCGTTGCTGTAAACAAAGAGAAAGATGCCCAGGAATAGGGCTTCGCGCAGATTATGTTTGGCAAAGGCTGAACGCATCGTGTGGTGGAGTGTCGGCCTAGAAGACGGGCAGCATGGGCGCAAGCGTATAGCCGGGGCCGAGATTGCCGAAGAACTCCATCTGGTTGTGCCCGATGTTCGGGATAGTCGTATAACGAGCTTTGTAGCCGGTCGGTAAGAGGCCAAAGGCCGAGAAAGTGTGCACGACTGTCGTTGCCCGCCTGCTCAGGTAGTTGAAGAGGAGAGGCTGCTCGTGATTGCCCCGGCTGAGGAGAGTGATAGTCTGAAGCAATTGAGGCAGGGTAGCATTGAGAATGGGTGGATCGCAGATGATAATACCGAACTCCTCGTCGAGCGGCTCCGGCCTTCCTATATCATACAGTCGAAACCCCTCTAGACGGGCAAACCGACCATCTATATCGAGCGTAGTGGTATGAACACCCTGCCTCTCTAGCTCCTCACCTAGAGAAGGTGTGCAAAGGCAGCATGGATTATGGAAGCGCGCTGCCAGGTCCGCCAGGTGTCGCAGGGTCGCCTCGTCGAAGAAGTATTGCTCGATTTCCTGCCTTTCGTACATGAAGGTAGCCTGCTCGCTGTAGGGTTTACTGTATGGTTTGCCGCTTGATTAAGGCAGTGGTATGATACAAGAGAGCATTGCATTACACAAACAGGATCCTGATATATGGCAATACAAATCCCGCGTAAACGGTTCACAATCGACGAATACCATCGCCTGGCCGAGGTAGGCATTCTATCGGAGGAAGACCGTGTTGAACTTATCGACGGCGAGATAATAGAGATGAGTCCAATAGGTAAACACCACGCTGCCATTGTCAATCGCCTGATAGCAGCCCTAACTGAGCAAGTAGGGAGACGTGCAATCGTAAGCCCTCAAAACCCGCTACTGTTGAACGATGATTCAGAGCCGCAGCCCGATATAGCTCTATTCAGCTTCCGCGATGATTATTACGCAGAGCAGTTGCCAAGGCCGTCAGATACGTTGCTAATCATCGAGGTGGCCGACAGCTCGCTCGACTTCGACAGGATAGTAAAGCTACCCCGCTATGCGCGTGGGGGTGTGCCTGAAGTATGGATAGTTAACCTTGCAGCGAGCGTGATTGAGATCTTCCGCGAGCCTGTTGCTGGTGAGTACAGGGAGAATGGGCAGGCCGTGCGTGGTGACGTGTTGGATTTGCCTGGTGTAGAGGGCGCTCAGGTTAGGGTTGAGGATGTGCTTGGGTGACGGAGCCTCACTGCGCTTCTGCGGCATTCTCCCTCAACATCTAAGAACGGGCTGCCTAAAGGTCAGGTAAAGGCACTGGTTCCCCAATGTGGCTGAAGCATAAGAGCTGCACATCACGAGCGTGCAAGATCTCCACGACGCCGCCCATGTGG
>JBBRVL010000312.1:0-5084 GCA_038246925.1 Chloroflexia bacterium | reverse complement strand
ATCTCTCGCCGGGTCCATTACTAAGTCCTGGGCTGTGCCTTCCGCAGCCTCATATTGATAGCCCCTTATTAGCGCGGCTGGGCAGGCGGCTAGCTTGCCCATCACCAGTTCGGCAGCCGATGCCAGTTCGTCGGCGACGGCTATTACGGTGGCGTGCATCAGGTAGCCATGCCGGTCTTTCTGGCCTCGCAGGTCGTTTAGCGGCATCAATCCCGATACGCCTATCGCTATATTGATAATGCCGTTGCGCCACGTTCGCCCAAAGGAATCGGAGATGATGACGGGCACATCTACCCCTACCTGCTCCTTAATAACTGCGCGTATCCGAGCGGAGGAGGCATCAGAGTCCTCAGGCAGCAGGGTTACCATGTGCTCGCCAGGCACATTTGAGGCGTCTACTCCCGCATTGGCACAGACGAAGCCGTGGTGTGTCTCGGTTATCAGCACGCCTTTGTCCATGCGCACAATGCGCTTGCTCTCCCTCAGTACAACCTCTACCTGCCGTGGGTCTTTGCCCCACTGCTCTGCATACTGTTTAGCAAAGGGTGAAGGCTCGACTTCCCGAAGGTCTACCACTTGCCCCTCGACTTTGCTCACTATCTTCTGAGCGATTACCAGGATGTCTCCCGCCTGCAAGCTCACGCCCGACGCTTCGCAGCCGGACAGAATAAGACCGGGCAGATCGTCGCCAGGCTGCACTTCGGGGATGTTGCTGATGCCTGTGATAGTTATCTGCATATCTAGTCGCGGAGCCTCGGTATGACTTTCTCGATGAACTTTTGCACGCTGTCAGTCTTAGGGAAGCCGAGAATACTCAACTGAAAGTGCTTTACTCCCAGGCGGGTGAACTCTTCCAGGCCGCGTGTTACCTCATCGGCTGCGCCACCTATCACGTGCATATTATCTCTCTTTTCTGCTTGCGACGCGTCGTCCACCAGGCTGATTAATCCCCTGTAGGTAGGCGTAATCTCGGCGGGATCGCGCCCCACATCGCGGCAGTGTTCTTCCAGTACGCTCTGCTTGTGGGCATACTCTTCAGGCGTGGTGAACGTCACATTCCACATGTCTGCATATTTGGCGACCATTCGTAAAGTCTTCTTCTCACCGCCCCCGCCTACCAGTATGGGGATAGGAGGGTTGGGGCGCGGCACGCACTGGGCGTTCTCGATGCTGTAATACTTGCCGTGGAATGTGGCCCCACCCGCCAGCATAGCCTTGATATCCTGCAAGGGCTTAGTAGTTGACGGCATCCGCAACTTGACCCGGTCAGCGTCCTCCGACCACATCGCCCGGATGATCTGAAGCGCCTCCTCAAGCTGCGCCATGCGAACACCAACTGGAGGGAAGTCGTAGCCGTAACCTCGATACTCGTCTTCCTTCCAGCCCGCGCCTATGCCCAATATGAACCGGCCATTTGTGAGTAATTGCAGGTTAGCCGCGAGTTTTGCTACATAGGCCGGGTTGCGGTACGACTGCGCGAGCACCAGGTGCCCGAACTTCAACTGTGGAAAGCGCCCGGCCAGGTAGCTAATGGTAGTAACAGCCTCCAGAAGGGGCTGGCCGTCCGAATGGAAATGGTCGGCGCTCCAGATAGTGTCGAAGTGGGGCTGCACGACTTCTATGTAATTCTCTATGGCAGCAAGCAGAGCAAGAGATACCCCGTGAGGCGTTGCCCTCGCCTCCTGGGGCAGGTCCTCCGGCGAGAGGCGTAGCGACCACCCGAATGTCACACCCTGGTTGGCTCCCATCTTAGCCTTTCAGCCTGGGGACTACTTTGTCGAGGAACGCTTCGATGCCGTCTGTCCTCGGAAAATCGAGCAGACGTATCTGGAAGTGCTTCACGCCCAGCTTCACGAACTCCTCAAGCTCACGTGTTACCATGTCTGCCGTTCCGCCTACTACGTAGATACCATCACGCTTTGCGGTCTTGGACGGATCATCGACCAGGCTTACGTAGGCAAAATGGGTGTGTAATATCTCTGCCGGATCCCGGCCCACATCGCGGCAGTGCGCGGCAAGGACGCTCTGCTTGTGCGCGAACTCTCCCGGTGTGCAGGTGTTGTGGTTCCACCAGTCGGCGTATTTAGCGACCACCCGCAACGTCTTCTTTTCACCACCTCCCGCGATCAAGAGGGGGATAGCCGGGTCGGGCTGAGAGAGGCACTCGGCGCCGTCGATATGGTAATACTTGCCCTCGAAAGTGGCCGGACTTTCTCGCCACATCAGCCTGATAATCTGCGCGGCTTCATCGAGTTGGGCGATGCGCTCTCCGGCGGAGGGGTAGGGATAGCCGTAAGCCCTGTATTCGTCTTCCTTCCAGCCCGCACCTATGCCGAGGATGAACTTGCCCATTGTGAGTAGTTGCAGGTTGGCGGCCATCTTGGCGGTGTACGCGGGGTTGCGGTACGACTGCCCCAACACGATATGGCCGAAGCGCATATCGTCGAACTTGCCCGCGAGGTAGCTCAGGGTAGTCATGGCTTCCAGGGTCGCACGCTTGGCCCACTGGAAATGGTCCTCAACCCATACAGTATCAAAATGCGAGCGCGCGATCTCTATAAACCGCTCGTTCGCATCCATCAGGGCCAAACCCGCTCGGTTCGGATCAGCCATGACTTCGTCAGAGAAGCCCTTTGGGGTCGGTTCTATTACCCACCCAAATGTTATATCGCTGCTATCCACTCATATCTCCTCTGAAGTATCTGGTCCTTAGCTTTGCCCATCTGAGTAACGGAACAGTAGAGGTAAAGCATTCGCTCTATCCTTGTCATTCTTCGCTTCGCTCAGAATCAGCATGGGAGGGTCACGGCTAGGGAGGCGGATTCTTCACTTCGTTCAGAATGACAAAGGAGAGGGGATTCTCTTCCCTAATTCCTCACGTTTCACGTTTCACGCTTCGCTCTTTGCTTATCACCAATGTTGCCGTGTGCCAGAATGATAAATCTTCGGGCGTGTCTATGTCCAGAGAAGTACCCTCAGACATGTAGGTCTCGATATGGCAGCCTTTGGGCAGGGCTTGCGCTCGATGCATATGGTAGCTTCCCTGGCCGAAAGCAAAGGTTGAAAGTGAGGCGGGGTGGGTCAGCATGATGTTTGTACCTCCGCCGTGCCTGTCGGGGGCTAGAACCACAGTCCCTTTCCTCTTACCCAGCCTTATGATCGCTTTGATATTGTCCGGCGACAGCAGAGGCAGGTCTGAGAAAATTATCATCAGAGCATCCGCGCCACTGGCGATCGCCCACTCGCGGCCCTCTTCGAGGTGGTTGTTCAGCCCGGACCGTGTCTGCTCGATAACAGCTATGTCACCGGGCAGCTTCAACTCCTTGCTGTTTGGGCTGACGATGCCGATGCTGCTTATCACGCCCGCCTCCCTGATAGTAGCCAGTACATGATTCAGCATAGACAGTGTAAGAGCGGATCGCTCCTCCGGGGAGAGGGCTGACGCTAGCCTGCTTTTCGTTTCTTGAAGGCTTTTAACAGGTACCACAGCCACTGTTTTCACGCGTGAGCCTTTTTGCCGAGGGCGATGCCGAAGTTTAGTGTCTGCTCTGCCAGTGCGGCCCTACTCTCGTCATCTTTCATTATCGTATCGGTTACGTGGACCGCAATCCCCATCTCTTCGATACGCGGCGCAAGATTAGCGTCCAGATTGTCAATAACCATGCCGTCAAGCAGCGCCTTGTAGATAAATGCTACCCCCACAGCCGATACCTCGTGGCCCAGGCTCTGTAGCATGTGGGCTGCCGGGCCTTTGATCGCTTCGCCTCCGACGATAGGGCTGATTGCTACCCGCACCGCGCCCGACCGCTCCAGACTTTCCCTCATGCCGAGCACCGACAGGATCGGGCCGATACTGACGATAGGGTTGGAGGGACAGAATACGATTACATCTGCTTGCTCTATCGCTTCCACTACCTCAGATGTTGGGTGAGCCGAATCCGCTCCACGGAAGATTACGCCTGTGACCGTATCCGCATGGCGGCGGCGCACAAAGTAGTCCTGAAAATCGAGCGTCCCTTCCGGCGTTTCAACCAGGGTCTCTACCGGCTGATTACTCATTGGGAGGACACGCGAAGGGATACTCAGCGATGAAGTCAGGTCGGTGGTTGCCTCAGTCAGGCTGCGGCCCTCGTGGAGCATCTGGGTGCGTAGGATATGGGTCGCCAGGTCCATATCGCCGAGGCGGAACCACGTGTCACGCCCGTAGCGAGCCAGCATCTCAAGCGACTTCCAAGTATCTCCGGCGAGGCCCCAGCCTGTCTCGGGATTGGCGAGGCCCGCCAGGGTATACATCACCGTATCGATGTCGGGTGAGATATGGAGACCCCACAACCTGAAGTCGTCAGCAGTATTGACTACTATGGTAAGCGCGCCCTCAGGCAATACAGCCTGCAACCCTGCCGCCAGCTTCGCCCCACCTACACCACCCGCCAGGGCAACGATTTTGGATTTTGGATTTTGGATTTTGGATTGTTGTCTGTTTATATTGTTCTCTGTATGAACCACTTGACTGGTCATCTCTGCTATCCACCTCTATCTTCAGACGCGACTAAAATCCAAAATCCAAAACCTAAAATCCAAAATCAAGAGAAGTGTGTGTCTACCTGGTCTATAGACATGTAGATGGTGATGCGCTCCTGCTTGGTGAAGGTGTTGCGTGCCATGCGCTCCCCATCTTCTTCGCCTTCGTAGCGAATAGCAAGGGCCTTTATGTCTGCCTGGGCACGATCCTGGTCGTAATCAAGCTCGATGCGACCTTTTATAGTGACGTAGTTATATCCATCTTCAAAGCAAAGCGAGATACGCGGGTCGCGCTGAAGATTGCCCTCTTTGAGGCGGCCGGCGGCAGTATTCAGCATGATGCGGTCACCCCGCAGGTCGTACCACATCACCGTCTGCTGTGGAGTGCCGTCTTTATTTATAGTCGCCATTACCGCGAAGCGTTTTTCTTTGAGAAAGTCGATTGTCTTCTGGTCTAACGTTGCCAACTTTGATTGCGTAGTAGCCATGATTGAACGTGTCTCTTTCTGGTTAGTCTAAATGTAGAATATGCCTGTAGGGGCGGACCCACGTGTCCGCCCTGT
>JBBRVL010000311.1:0-5099 GCA_038246925.1 Chloroflexia bacterium | reverse complement strand
TAGGCCGCGAGCGCTGCACCCGTGCGGAACCCGTCCTGCGCGGTGCGTGGCGGCCGTTCCGACCGCCGGATCAGGACGATGGAAGCGGTGTACCCGCGAACGCTTATCGGGTTTTCTGTTCCAAAACTACCCAGACCCCAGGGTGGCCCCGAGGAGCGCGCCGCCCTCGCCGAAAAGCTCCGCATCACCGCTGACGCTTACGCCAGCGGGCAGCCGCCAGGCTCGCCTGGGCAGACCCTCGCCGCCGACCTGCGGGCGCTGGCCGAGCGGCTGGCGGCGTGATGCCCGGAGCGTCAGTGCTCAAGCGGGGCCGCTGGTGTGGCGGTTGAGGGGCAGTCGCGCGCGCCGCGCGGGTGTGCAATTTCAGCTGGACTAATGGCGCTTAGTTGTGTCGAACCTGTGCTATCATAAGGCCACGCCACCTGCGCTTACCCGGTGAGGCCCCATGCGTGACTCGACGACCCTTGTCCATGTCGCCCCTGCCGATCTCGTCCTGGGCACGCGTGATCAGATGGCCCTGGCCGTCGCCGCCTGGCTCGACAGTAAGCAGGGCCGCTCCGGCTCGACCCGCACCCATGATGCCTACGCGGCAACCCTGGCCGACGCCCGCATGGCCCTCGTCGCCGTCACCCTGGATCTTGACTCCCCACCACGGGCCGTCGCCCTGGCCCTGCAAGGCTGGTCGCGCCAGAGCAAGGTCGCGGGGCGCACGGTCAAACCCGCGACGGTGGCCCAGCGCCTCGCCGTGGTGTCGAGCTTCTACGAGTTCGTGATCCGCCGTGGCCTGCTCGACCTCACCACCAATACCGCGACCCTGGTAGACCGTCCGAAGGTGGAGAGCTACGCCGAGGCCAAGGCCATCGAATCGACTGAGGTGCGCCGTGTCCTCGGGGAGCTGCGCCGAGCGGCTGCGGGTACGGGCACTGCCGCCGACCTCGCCGCCCGCGATCTGGCCCTCCTGCGCGTGGCGCTGACCACGGGCCGCCGCGTGGCCGAGCTTGCCGCCCTCCGCTGGCGCGATGTCGAGGTGACGGGCGGTGTGAGCAGCACCCTCACCTTCCGGCGGGCAAAGGGCGGCAAGGTGATGCGCGACGCCTTGGCCCCCTCTGTGAGCGCCGACCTCCTCGCCTGGCTGCACCGCCACTACGGGGCCGCGCTTGGGCAGCTCGCCAAGGAGGCCGCGCTGTGGCCGGCGCTGCGACACGGGGGTCGGGCCGGGCGTGCCCGTCTGGGCGCGCCGCTGAACGTCGCGGGGATTGCCGAGCTGGTGGCCCGACGCCTCGCCACGCACCCCCACGCGCTGCGGCACTCGTTCGCCCACGGCATGCGCAAGGCGGGTGCGAAGGATAGCGAGGTGCAGGCGCGCCTGGGCCACAGTAACCTGGCGACGACCGGGCGCTACCTGGCCCAGCTTGACCGGGCCGAGAACCCCTTCGCGCATACCCTGGCTGACATGTTCGATGGGGAGTAAGCTGAAGCGAGGGAGGCGTCTGAAGATTCGCACGACGATGGGCTACGCCGAGGTCACCGACGCGGCGGTGCGCGCCGATCTGGGGGGCAGGCCACGGCCAGTGGTGTCACAGGTGACAGGGGAAGGGGCTTCTTGCATATAGGGGTACAGCCGGGATACGTGTACATGCGGAAAGTAACCGATTTAGTGTATGATGTGGACTTGTTTTCTGGGCTTCTGGTGCCCTGGCGCCTTGCCAAGCGCCGTAGCAGACATTGCTTTCGGGTCTTCCAGGCTCCATGAGCAGACCTGAAGTGCCTGTTTTCCGACGCCAGATGTCTGCTATGCGCAGCTAGCAGACATCAAGACTCGTTTTTTTACACGTTGTCGCTTACTTCCCGTTTTTGCACGTATCTCGGCTGTGCCCCCACTACTTGACAATAGTGTTATCATAATTACGGTAATTATGAAAGCGCAGCGATGGCGAAGGCACTCGTCACACGCGAGGCGGTCTTTGAGGCCGCCGATGTCCTGGCCGCCGCTGGCGATGATCCCAGCATCCTCGCCGTACAGGGGCGGATCGGCGGAGGAAGCTACTCGACGGTCAAGCGTTTTCTCGATACCTGGATGGACCGCATCGCCAACTACTTTCGTCATCATCAAAGCAGCGGTTTCGTCGAAGGGTTGAACAACAAACTGAAGGTACTCAAACGGCGCTGCTACGGTATGTACAACCTGCGCCATCTCTTCCAACGCATCACCCTTGACCTGGAGGGCTACCGCCGGTTTCGCCCGGCACCCGCACCCACGTACTAGATGTAGTGCCTACTCCAGGAAATCCTGAAGAGCCTCCTTTCGACGACGATACCAAGCCTTGGAGTATACGAGGTTGGTGGTCATGTTGCCTGATCACGGAAGCTGCGCCAGAGCCCACTTTGGGGCTACGCAATTCGTAACGGGCGTGGTATAATCGGTCATCCTAACTACAAACATTCAGGTTCTACGACAGGCTTCAAAGAGCCAGAACTATGATGAAATCGACCAAAGACTAACACAAGTTCTATCAGTAACGGATAACAGGTGAGTAATTATGGTGTAGAAGCAGTAGCAGAATTGATAAAAAATAGGAGACGCTCTCATGGTAGACACTGAAAATATTATGAAATCGATGATGAACATGCTCTATACTTTTTTGACTGATGGTGAGGCAGGCTTCGTTGAGAGGAATGAGCAGGAGCGATTTATTGCCTGGTGTCTCCCCGGAATCCCCATCGAACCGAGTGAACTGCGTTTCCTCAGACGAGGGTTTCAGGGAGAAGGTGATACCGCAGAAAAAAAAGCAGAGGACACTGCCCAACTTATCGCGCAGGCAAGCCGTTTCTCACGCCTTATCGATTTCGTGCCTGAAATGACCGGGATATTCGATGACAAGCAACAGTTGGTAGCTTTTTCGCGCACTGAGAGCAGCTTATCGCGCATTTATGAGAGAGTGTTGAAGCAGAGTCAGGTTGCTGCGATCGAGTTAACCGAAGGCGAAAAGAAACAGATAGAGATCGGGCGCAACCTATTGTATCCAGAGCAGGAAGTTGACGATGTAGACTCTGGAAATAAAGTGAAACGGCGAGTAGAAGGGCAATTGCTAAGGGATTACAAGAGGTTTTCACAGGCGTACGAAGATGCAGTGTTCGCTTGGAACATTATAAGGATCAGGGCTCAGAATCCTACAACACCCGATGATAATCTAGCAGCCACATTTAACTTACCGACTCTACGAAATCGAGTGAGCCAAGCCCTGAGTGATTGGGAGGTAAACGGTCGAAAAAGCGAAATCGAGGGACTTCAAGCCAGAATTAGTGGCATTACCAATCGAGATCTGTCTTTATGGAAGGCGGATCTCCTGGATCGGTTCGAGGTAAGCCGGTTGGCCGATTCGCTAGGGCAGGATTTCTTGTTCACCTCGCTTGTGCCCGCAGGCTTTGCCTTCAGTGATCAGGGTTGGCCAACGTTTAAGATAACTGAAAAAGATGTCTCGAATTATTCGAAGTTCAAGAGTAACCAATATGGTGCAGGGGGGAAATTAGGTATTGGCATGTTTAGTATTGGGGGTGGCGCAAGCAGTACAACCAGTTCCAAACTGGAAATCGCAAATGTTACAAACTTCGAGGCGGAATTCTCTATCACACAAATTCCGATTGTCAGGGCATGGTTTGATCCTACTTTTCTGGAAAGCCGAGCTTGGCGCTTAGCGCCGTCAGCGATGGAATTAACTTTTCTCTCGGATGGTGGCAACCCAGGCAAAGACATTGCGCCCAAAGGTATGTTAGCGGCTTATTCGACCGATATAATCTTTGTTCGTGACATGCGATTCAACTGCAACGAGATGCATGATGAAAAGAGCGAACTTCATAAGCTACTCAAAGCTAATGGCAGTGGTAGCTGGGGATTATTTGCTAATTTCGGAGGCAGTTACACTCGTGATAAAACTGAGAAGAAAGTTGAATATTCATTTGATGAGGAAGGTGTTCATGTCAAAGGACTCCAGATTCTTGGCTTCCGCTGCCATCTGCTAAAGAAATCGCCCAACCCATCGCCTAATATCAAAGACTTTATATGAACCAGGGAAATAGTATGCGAAGGCCCTAGGAGGCTGCCTGCGATGAACACTGCTGATGGGAATGCCTTCGCTGCATTGATCGCTGAACTAGAGAAGCGATTGCGCATCAATGGAAGCAGCCAATTCCTGGTCTTTCCGGAGTTCACCTTTCGTGTCGCCCTAAATGAATTACTTTTCGATGCCCAAGAAATACAGGCCACTATCGGCTTAGCGCCAGAACAGGCGCAACGAGAGGCATTGCTCAATCTGGAAAATTTTTCCATTTTGGCCAACCGCATCCCGCAAGTCAGCGGTAGGTTTAACTTGAATGCAACTATGCTTTGGTCTGTGTTCGAGCGAGTGATTAATTTCGCGCAGCTAGCCACTCCTAGTCTAGGCAGTGATTCGCAATCGTTAAATATAGCTCTTGTTTTCCAGAAGGCTCGAACGGACTTCGGGCTTTCAGCATTAGGCTCTGTTGCTCCTGATGGGGCCAATTATTACCCAGCAATCGCATTGCCACCAAATGACGTTAGTGATGATGATGCCTGGACTCACATCAGGTTGGATAAAGAGACCATCGACCAACGCAGCCAGGAAGTCAGCCCGGAAGCGCAAGAGTGGCTTAGGGAGCGGAGTCTGCTGGATGATGCACAAGGGTCAAGCGTCATCATGAAATCCCTATCGATCGAGGTATTTCCACTCACACTCAGACGTGCTTGGTTTGACCCTGCGTTATTCCAAAGCCGCGCCTGGAAATGGAATGACGAACCGCTTTCAGATGGTGGTGATCCACCCAAAGGGTTGCTGACAGCTTACATCGTTCAAATGATCTTGGCGCGTAAACTGGAGATCAATCTGGATCTCGAACTTGGGTCGCCTCAACTAGTCGCGCCAAAAGCAAGCTCCCCCGAAGTAACAACGAATCCAACGACGATACCACCAACGGCAACCTTCGGCGGGTTAGACATGCAAAGACTGCGCTTGTTTGGCACAACAGTTGGGAAGTTTAAACCTACGTAACCGTTCAGGTAGGGCGGATGGACGATCTTTCGG
>JBBRVL010000310.1:0-5125 GCA_038246925.1 Chloroflexia bacterium | reverse complement strand
GCCCGGTATTTGGGTGCTGCCTGTGTAGACATTTTGGCCGTCAACCGATATTTGCAGAGTACGAGGGTTGGGTGCTGCATCGAACATAGCGAGCCGTACGGTAACTCTGCCTGGACCGGCATCGGGCAGCTTGATCTGGGCATCAGGCTGGGTCCAGCGATAGGAGCCGTTCGGGCCTCCCTGTTCCGGCGGGTAAAATCCATCGCGCAAATAGAAACGGTCTTCGCGCTCACCCATCGCAATATGCCGATACCCCGCCAGTTCTCCCGCCGCGAGCACAAGCATGGCCCCCGCCGCTAACATGAGCCAGAAGAGCGGGTGCCTTATGAGTTTAGCAATTGCCTGTCGGCCACATAGAATCGACGTATGTGAGACGTCCATTTGTGGTGGGGAAGTGCCCGCGCCTATCATGACCATATTATATTATAGATAGAGAGGTGGGGTAGTCGGTGGTTAGCTATCAGCTACTAACCCCTAACCCTTTAAATCCTCTGTCTCTGCGGTAAACTACCGTCTATACCATCCCAAATCTGAACATTTACATATCGTCTTACCTTCGCAACACTCATATGATGAGGACCTTTTACCTATATCGAATTCTTGACAACGACATATAAATGCTTTACTATATAAACAGTTCTTTATGTATTGTGGGTTCGCGGAAAAGAAAAGTATCGGAGAATAGATTGGATCGTAGGGTAGGGTCGCTTGGCGGCGTGAAACCGGAGCGAAAGCAGAGCACGAGGCTGGACGAGTACGTTCCGCCCATATTATCGGCGGAGCAAGCTGCGGCTACCTTCGCGCTCAAGCCGTTCTTGAAGGCAGTGGCCGACGTGAACAGGCTCGCCATCTTGCAGGAGCTTGCCCGGCAGGACGGCCTCAGCGTGCTCGACCTGTCGGACCGCCTGGTATTGAGCCAACCCCTCACCTCATGGCACCTCCACATCCTAAAGCGTGCGCGCCTGGTAAGCCCTACCCACGTAGGCCGCCAGCGCATCTACCGCCTCAACCGCGACAGGCTGCAAGAGTACAGGGAACTGTTTAACTGGGTAATTGATTTGTAGGGATCAGGAGCTACCTGAACTGACCCCCGGCCCCTGATCCCCGACAACCAAGGAGAAGAGACAAACAATGGCTAAGAAAAAAATACGTGTCGCAATAATCGGCGTCGGTAACTGTGCTTCTTCGCTCGTGCAGGGCGTAGAGTACTACAAGGACGCCGCCGACGACCAGTTCATCCCCGGCTTGATGCACAACCGCCTCGGCGGGTACCATGTCAGCGATATTGAGTTCACCGCTGCTTTCGACATCGACAAGAACAAGGTCGGCAAAGACCTGTCTGAGGCGATCTTTGTCGAGCCGAACAACACGTTCAAGTTCAGCAAGGTGCCGAACCTGGGCGTGCCTGTCCATCGCGGCATGACACACGACGGCCTCGGCCAGTACCTTTCGACCATAATCCAGAAGGCCCCCGGCTCGACTGCCGATATTGTGAAGATACTGAAGGATACCGGCACCGAGATGGTAATCAACTACCTGCCGGTCGGCTCCGAGATGGCGACCAAGTGGTACGTCGAGCAGGCGCTTGAGGCAGGCGTCGGCTTCATCAATTGCATCCCGGTCTTCATCGCCCGCGAGGAATACTGGCGCAAGCGGTTCGAGGACCACAAGCTGCCGATCATCGGCGACGACATCAAGAGCCAGGTCGGCGCGACGATAACCCACCGAGTCCTCACCCGCCTTTTCCGCGAGCGCGGCGTAAAGATAGACCGCACCTACCAGTTGAACTTCGGCGGCAACATGGACTTCTACAATATGCTGGAGCGCTCCCGTCTGGAGTCGAAGAAGATCAGCAAGACCAACGCCGTCACGTCACAGCTTGATTACGACCTGGGCGAGAAGAACGTGCATGTCGGCCCGAGCGATTATGTGCCGTGGCTCGAAGACCGCAAGTGGTGCCACATCCGCATCGAGGGCACGACCTTCGGTGATGTGCCCCTCAACATGGAACTCAAGCTGGAAGTATGGGACTCGCCCAACTCGGCTGGCGTAGTGATTGATGCGATCCGTTGCATAAAGCTGGCGCTCGACAACGGCGTGAGCGGCGCGCTCGATGCCCCTTCCAGCTACTTCATGAAAAGCCCGCCGACCCAGGTGTCCGATGATGACGCTCACGACGCAGTAGAAGACTTCATTGTGCGCTACGCAGGTAAGAATGCTCGCCCCGAAGGTGGCTCCGAGGCACGCATGGCCCAGCAGGCCGAGACCGTGATCCAGCCAGCAGTCCCCTCCTCCGACGGCACTCCGGCCACAGAAGGTGTCCCCGCCGTACCGGAGTCGGACATGATCGCAGCCAAGAACGGACGTAAGTGAATTACGAATTACGAATTACGAATTACAAGTTATTCTAGAAACCTCAATTCGTAATTCGTAATTCGTAATTCGTAATTCCCAAAGGGGAGAGCTATGGGTATAAAGGCAATTGCCTGGAAGCATTTTGGGACAGGGCTGAAGTACTGGTCGTTCAGGATTACCAGCTACCTGTCTGGTAAGGTGCCTTTGCGGTTCTCTTACTGGGTGGGCGCTATCGTGGGCGATGTGGTCTACCTCACCTGGAAGCGACACTCAGCCAACGCTGTGAGCAACATGAGGAGGGTGATGGGCGAGCATGCCGACTGGCAGCTTGTCAAGGAGACCGCCCGCGACTCGTTCCGCAACTACGCAAAGACGCTGGTCGACTTCCTGCGCTTCCCCCATCTCGACTATGAGGACATCACCAGGTCCGTAGACACGAAATACGGCTGGGAGAACCTCGAAAAGGCCCGTAGCAAAGGTAAAGGTGTAATCGCTATTACCGGTCATATAGGCAATTGGGACCTCGCGGCTGCGGTCATGGGGACCTGGGGTTTGCCGCTCAATGCCCTGGCCGATACCTTTGAGCCGAAGAAGATGGACGACCTTATCAACGGCACCCGTGAGAAGTACGGTCTCAAGATCATCAGGCTGGAGACAGGTTCGCTCAAAACTATATTCAGCGCCCTCAAGCGCAACGAGATCGTGATGCTCCTGTTCGACCGCCCCCAACCCGAGCAGGGCGTGCCTGTGAAGTTCTTCGGGGAGACTGCGTGGCTGCCGGAAGGTCCCGCCGCCATCGCGCTCAAGACGAAGGCCGCTATCATCGTAGGCTACTGTGCGAGAAGTCGTGGCGATAAACGTTTCCATGGCGAGTTCGAGGCTCCATTGGAGTATGAGCACCTGCTGACGGGCGACAAAGAGAAGGATATACAGATAATCACCCAGGAGATAGTGACCCGCATGGAGGAGATAATCCGGCGCTATCCAGACCAGTGGTTCATGTTCCGCCAGATGTGGCCGCGCACCAAGCGTAATGATGCTGAGGTAAAACGCCGCCGCTTCTGGGGTGGTGGAGACTCGGTAGGGGTGGCTGGGTAGGGTTAAGGCTCTTAACCGCCAAGAGCGCCAAGTTGTTTTTGTTTTAAGTTCACCGCAGAGAGCGCAGAGGTTCTTAAGGGGTAAGAGGGTGTTGGGTTTAGCTTGAGGGCTGTCCCGGCACCCTTTGCTTTGTAGTTCTGACGTAGCTACACGGAGTATATATAGCATGTCGAATAGTATCTTTTGCAGTATACCGGCAGGCTATGATATTCTGTGACTGCCCTAGTGACAGAGATTGGCGATATCCTTTCTATTGGGTCCTGGCGGCATTTGCTGGTTTGCTCCATGTTGTCGTGTTCTAGAGGCGCATAGTATTTCTAGTATTGGCAATGCTGTCCTCTGGTTGAGTAGAGTACTTGCTTCTCCTGCTCGGAAAGGAAGATGATTAAATTGGATCTAAATACGAAAGTAGCTATCCTTAAATACGTTCATGACTTAGATCCAAACCATGATGTTGTGGAGTTGTTACCAACTGCTGATTACTCCGGGGGCACAATACGATTCTCGTCTTCAATAACCCAGCATCGCACAGAGGAAATGCTAAAAGGTGAGAAGTATGTTGAAGCCTACCTTACAGTTAAGCTTGTAAAAGAACTTGGATACAGCATTGAGGTCGTTGAGTTACAAAAAGAATATCCTGTCGGGCATCCAAAGGTTGATAGGCCCCGTGTTGATATACTCGTCAACCAAATGGAAGATGGAAAATTCCAAAGAAGGTTCTTCTTTATTGAGACAAAGGATCCTGAGAAGTTCGAAGCGGAGAGAGAACGAGCAATACAACATCAACTTTATGCTTTAGCAGATCATGAGCGAACAAATAACCTCCAATACTTGGTGTATTACACAATTGAATACGATAACGATAAGTTGGTTGAAAAAGCGGACATCATTGATTTCACTCTTTACCCAGAATACGAAGCTTGGGATCAAGCGGGACGCTTGACCTTAGATTTGTTACCGCAGGACTATGGCAAGGCCCGTAAGAGCGTGTTTGTTAACAAGGACACTAATGCTCTAGCTGAGGGTGAAAAAGGCCTAACCACAACTGCAGGTCCCTCAACATTTGCCGCACTGCGTAAGGATCCCCACGATGTTCTGTGGGGCGGGGGAGGGATGTTTTACAATGAGATTTTTAGTAATCTCGTCAAGATCTTCCTAGCCAAAATCTATGATGAGGAAACAACGCCAGAGGGCGCGTCGTATCGATTTCAGATAGAAATGCTTGACGACAAGCCGGAACCGCCTACTTCGGTATTCGAGCGTATTAACAAGCTCTTCCAAGAGGCTCAGAAGAACTACTTGGGCTACACTGATGCACAAATACGAAAGTACAAAGGCATCGATGCTGAAAAGATATCAGAGAACAAGGTAGCATTTGTCGTTGAGAGACTACAAGGGATATCTCTAATTGAAAACAAGAGTAGAGCGGATATTGATGTCCTAGGTGAGTTCTTTGAGGGAATCGTAGAAGGAGGGTTTAAGCAGAGCAAAGGCCAATTCTTTACTCATATAAACTTAGTCCGGTTCTTGATCTAAACTACTCCCCAATGTCAAGACCAATTTCCGGCAAAATTAAGGTAGAAAGATAGCTGAGATAAATGTGTCGAATCGAGTCGAATCAAATCTTGCCTCGGCGACCAGATTGGGGTCATACTTGCACAGCTTGACCTGC
>JBBRVL010000309.1:0-5131 GCA_038246925.1 Chloroflexia bacterium | reverse complement strand
GGGCGGGGGGCTGGCCGGGGGGCCCGCCCCTACTTGACTGCAATTAGGTGGAATGTTATATTTAATACAGAGATAAACATAAAGGCTATGACGGAAAGAGTAGGCGTGCCGTAAGGTGCAGAGAGGTCGGGCAGGGTGAAACCGGCCCCGGAAGTACGCCGAAAATCACTCCTGAGTCGTGTGCTGAGCGCATATTTGTCAGATACTTGCCGGTAATGATGAATAGTGCGGGTAAGTTACGCCGGGATTGCTCCACGTTACAGGAGCCAGGGTCGTTTTTGACCCGCCGAGTGGGCGCAGTGCGCCAATGAAGGTGGTACCACGGGAAATCCCGTCCTTCTCTTTGAGGACGGGATTTTTGTATGCCGCGAGGGAGAGTTCGATATGGAGATACGAGACGCCGCAGAATTAGGCACATCAGCTTCGCCGGGCGGGAAGGGCGCGACGCTGACACCGCTGCATCCTCTGCACCGGTCGGACGGCCTTGTGAGCGTTGATCTATGGGTGGTTGAACCTAGAGGCAAGATCGACGTTCACACGCATGGCGAGGAGCACGTGATTTTTGTGGTCTCAGGCGCGGTTGAGGTGTCGGGTGGCGGATCTTCATCCTCAGTTGCGGGGGAGGGGGCTGTTGTTTATATCGGCTCCGGCGAGGCACATGGCGTACGCAACAGCGGCCGAGAACCGGCACGCCTCATTGTTTCCACGCCGCTGCTCGTGCGCTCGGGCCGGGGAATGTCTGGTGGAACTGCCACTGCCTCATTTTGGACAGGCACGCTTCTGAGACCGGAAGACTTGACGCTCGAACAGCCAGCAGAGAGGCCTCCAGCGAGAATACGCGAGCAGGGCAACGTCGAGCAGGAATCTCCTGCCCGACCAGTACAGCCTGACGAGACGAGCGTGCCGGACATATCCAATCTCATGAAGCGAGGTTCAGACCTCGTTGGCGTGGATAGGCCCCAGCGGAGGAGACCTCTCACCCCGCCAGTCGAGGAGCAAGAACCTGAAGCTGAACCAGAAGATACCGACGCAGAAGCACAGGAATCGCAGAGCAACTTGATGGAGCTATTCGTGGCTTTCGAAGGGGGCACGAGAGATAAACCCCCAGGCCAGGGATTTGGCTCGTTCATGGTGCAAGCGCCAGGCCGCAAGCCTGTCGTGAAGCGTGTGGAGTTTGGTGACAACTTTACTACTCAGCAGTCTGAGTACGCCGCTCTCATTGCGTGCATCGAGTACATTATCGAGCGCCTCGATGCTACAGGACGCGGTCCCGACCAGGTGCAACTCGACATGCGGTCCGATAGCAGCGCGGTAGTCAACCAGCTTCTAGGTAACGAAAAGGTCAAGGAAGCGGCCCTGCGGAAGCGTCTTGATCAGGCCATGGAGATGCTGTCCAGGTTTGCTGATTGGCGGATCGAGTGGCATGACAAGTCCGAAAGTGTGCGGCTCCTCGGCGGTTGAGCAAATAACATGTGCGTCGCCCGTGTAGAGAAGAATGGTGGCAGCATAAAAGCCTATAAAGGATTGAGAGGCAGCGATGTTTAAGCCTGTTGAAGGAAGACCAGATTTCCCCAGGATGGAGCGTGAAGTGCTTCAGTTCTGGGAGGAGACAGATGCGTTTCGGACGCTTCAGGAGAAGAACCGCGGTAACGAGCCGTGGTCATTTATTGACGGTCCGATCACGGCAAGCAACAAGATGGGTGTTCACCACGGCTGGGGACGAACCTACAAGGACATCTATCAGCGATACCATGCCATGCTCGGCTTTGACCAGCGCTACCAGAATGGATTTGACTGCCAGGGTCTCTGGGTTGAGGTTGAAGTAGAGAAAGACCTCGGCTTCAATTCCAAGCGAGAGATTGAGCGATACGGGCTGGATCGATTCGCCAGAGCGTGCCGCGAGCGCGTGATGAAATATGCCTCTGAAATCACGACCGCATCGCAACGCCTGGGGCAGTGGATGGACTGGGACGACTCCTATTATACGATGTCGGACACTAATATCGAGTACATCTGGCATTTCCTGAATAAGTGTCACACCAATGGGTGGCTCTATCGTGGTACGCGCTCGATGCCGTGGTGCTGGCGGTGCGGTACGTCTCTGTCCCAGCATGAGATGATCGACAGCTATGAAGAAGTAACCCACCGTTCCGTATTCGTGCGATTCCCACTGGTTTCGTCCGGTCACGAAGGCGAAAGTCTGCTGGTTTGGACCACTACCCCGTGGACCCTGACCGCGAACGTCGCTGCCGCAGTTCACCCGGAGCTTGACTATGCGCGAGTCAGGCAGGGTGAGCAAGTCTTCTACCTGTCACGTGGCACGATTGCTCGCTTGCAGGGTGAGTATGAGGACCTCGGTACGGTCAAGGGTGCGGCACTGGTCGGTCTCAGCTATCGCGGCCCGTTCGACGAGCTTGAGGCCCTGGCGGGTGTAGAACACAAGGTGATAGGCTGGGATGCTGTTGGTGAGGAAGAAGGAACAGGGATCGTCCATATCGCGCCGGGATGCGGTGCGGAGGACTTTGACCTTGGCAAGAAGTACAGCCTATCGGTGCTTGTGCCTCTGAACGAAGATGGGAGTTACGCCCCGCGCTACGGCCAGTTCACGGGGCAGCATGTCACCGAGGTCGCAGAACCGATCTTCAAGTCGCTAGCCGAAAAGGGATTGCTATACCACCTGGAAGACTATACGCACCGCTACCCGGTCTGTTGGCGCTGTCACACCGACCTCGTATTCAGAGTTGCAACCGAGTGGTACCTGAGCGTCGAAGAGATCAGGCCTCGCATGATGCGTGCGGCCTCCGAAGTGAAGTGGATACCGGATTACGCGGGCAAGCGTATGCAAAACTGGCTGACCAACATGGGCGACTGGAATATCTCCCGCAAGCGCTACTGGGGTCTTGTGCTGCCGTTCTACGTCTGCGATTGCGGTGAGGTGACTGTCGTCCGGTCCAAGCAGCAGCTTCGTGAGCTGGCGGTTGATCCGGTTGTAGTGGACAACCTGCCTGAGCTTCACAGGCCGTGGGTCGATGAGGTAAAGATAAAGTGCCCCAAGTGCGGCTCGGAAGTAGCGCGCGTCCCAGAAGTAGGTGACGCGTGGCTCGATGCCGGTATAGTGCCGTTTTCGACACTCCGCTACCTCGAAGACAGGGAGTACTGGGAAAAGTGGTTCCCCGCCGATCTGGTCGCGGAAATGCGCGAGCAGATTCGCCTCTGGTATTACTCGATTCTTTTCATGTCGGTGACGCTTGAAGATCGCGCGCCCTATACTACGGCCCTTACGTATGAGAAAGTACACGACGAAACCGGACGGCCCATGCACAAGTCATGGGGTAATGCAATCTGGTTCGATGAGGCCGTCGAAATCATGGGCGCTGACATCATGCGCTGGATGTATGCGGGGGCAAATATCACGCAGAACATGAATTTTGGCTATGGACTCGCTGACGAGGTCAAGCGCAACCTGATGACGCTGTGGAACAGCTACAGCTTCTTCGTGATGTATGCAAACCTCGACGGCTTCAATCCCGCCGAATCGACAGTGCCGGTCGCCCAGAGATCAGAACTTGACCGCTGGATACTTGCCAGGCTGCATGAGCTGACACGACTCGCCCGCGAAGAGCTCGGTAGTTTCGACGTTGCGGCGCTGACGCGACAGGTAGATGCCTTCGTTGACGACCTCTCTAACTGGTACATCCGGCGATCCCGGCGACGCTTCTGGAAGAGTGAGTCAGATAGTGACAAACTGGCAGCATACTCAACCCTTTATGAAGTGCTATTGACCCTGGCGAAACTGATCGCTCCGGTCATGCCTTTCCTCGCCGAGCATCTCTACCAGAACCTTGTGCGGTCTAATAGCGCGTCTACATCACAACTTGAGAGCGTACACCATTGTTTGTATCCAGAAGTTGACGAGTCGCTTATCGACCGGCAGTTGCTGTTGGATGTCGCGCTTACCCAGCGTGTAGTAAGCCTGGGGCGGGCTGCCCGCAATAAAGCGAATGTAAAGGTGCGCCAACCGCTGCGCCGCATGGTCGTTCGCGCCGCCTCCAGGTCTGACGAAGATACCCTCAAGCGGATCGAGGCCCAGGTGACGGAGGAGCTAAACGTCAAGGAGATGGTAGTCACATCCGAGGTCGGAGAGTTGATCACTTACGTAATCAAGCCCAACTTCGCGCTCCTCGGTCCAAAGTATGGCAATCGCATGGGCGCTATCCGGGCGGCACTTACTGCCGCCGATCCCTCGGCAATCGCCGCCCAGGTGGAGGCAGGCTCTACCATAAGCCTCACCCTTGATGGCGAAGAGAACCATGTTGAGTTGCTGCCCGAAGAGGTGCAAGTAGACACGCGTGAGCGCGAGGGCTTCGCCGTCACACAGGAGAGTGGACTTGTCGTCGCCCTCGATACCGAGCTTGATGATGATCTGTTGCGGGAGGGGATTGCGCGTGACATAGTGCGTGTAATCAACGACATGCGCAAGTCAGCCGACTTTAACGTAAGCGACCGGATTCGTACTTCGTATCAAGTAAGTCAGGATGGGAAACAGGCACAGCTTGTTGGGGAAGCCCTACGTCAATTCGCGGACTACATCAGCACTGAGACCCTGTCTAGTTCACTTGCAGACGAAAAGGCAGTAGACGGAACATTCACACAGCAAGAAGAGATTGGTGACACAAGCCTGCTGCTTGCGATACAGCGCGTCTAGCCGACAGAAAGCAGATAAGCATCGTCTGCTGTGGCAATTTTTCTGTTTTGAAGGAGTATTGCCTAGAAACTGAGGAGAAGGCCGCCAAGAAGTATGGTGAGCAACATTGACCAAAGGAACAATCCACCGTACTTAGGTTCGGTCGGGATGTCGCTAGCCGGTGTTATCGGGCAAATATGGTAGTAATTATCCATATTGAACCTCGCGTGCCCCTGCTTTGCTGAGAAAGTGCCGTCGGCTGAGTTATTACGGCGAAGGCACCGACCAATGCGTGAGTTTCTCCGAAGAGATGGCCCACGCATCAGTGGTGGACCTAGACGGAGAGGCGAGGGGCGCACTCATCTAACCGTCTCCACCATATAACGCCGCTTTACCAAAAAAGATAGGGATGAACTCGTCAAAGTTTTGTATTTAGCATATCCACGT
>JBBRVL010000308.1:0-5147 GCA_038246925.1 Chloroflexia bacterium | reverse complement strand
GCGGACTCGGTGGGGGAAGGGTAGTCCACGTAGGTGGACTTTGCTCTGATGTAGCCCGTGGATTTATCCGCCGGGCGCTGTCAATCCTGTAACTATTTTGTTAGCGAGGCACTAGGTGTGCATTTGGGCTTCTGTATGGAGCTTGGCACCACCTATGGCGGTTGCGATTTCCTGAGGAGTCGCGCCGGTGGCCAGCATGGCACGCACCAGCAAATCGAGCGAAACCGAACCGTGGCCTGCTTCGGCCCTGGCAACACGCGGCTGGCTTGATCCAAGCCTCTTAGCCAATTCACTCTGTGTCATCAGCGACTCTCGACGCTGCCGCAGCTTCTTGCTAAGAGCCAACTTAATCTCGACCAGGGCCGATTCTTCAGGAGTCAGCTCCAGGAACTCCGCAACCGTCCCGACTTTCCAACCTTTTGCTTCCAGTTGCTTACGCTTGGCTTGATTCATTCCCGTCTCCTGCTCACACGCTGTCGTACTCTCTCAACCGCTTCTGACAGTTCTCGATTACGATCTTTGGTAGCTCCCGCGTAGTCTTATGAAAGACTTCTACAATCACAAGCGCATCGCTATCAATACGGTAGATGATGCGCCAATTCTTGCCCTCATCCCGGATACGTAGCTCGTGACAACCCACTCCTATGCTCGGCAAAGGCCGCGATGCAGGCAGTCCGAGGCTTTCCCCATGTTGGAGTCGCCGCAACAACAAGCCTGCTTCCAATCGGGCGCTCTGCGTAAATGGCGGCGTCCTGACCTCTCCATGTAGCCAAATCAAGGGTTTATCTTCGGAGCTCACGATCTATTATATCAGATTTGATATAACACTGTGCGACGAGGCGTAAACTCAACCGTTCTTCTACGATACAAATCGGTCCAGCGACTGACGACAACACAAACAGGGCTGCTATAATTCAAGCATGGACCCATCGATAGCACCTGTACGCCCTGTATCCCTCTGGCGCAACCGTGACTACATGCTGCTCTGGGGCGGGCAAGTCGTTTCGGTTCTGGGCAGCAACGTCTCCACTATTGTTGTTCCGCTGTTGATACTGGCGATCACCAACTCCCCGGCGGCGGCAGGCATTGCGGGCGCGCTTACCTCGATCCCTTATGTGCTTTTCAGCTTGCCCGTCGGCGCGCTTATTGACCGCTGGGACCGCAAGAAAGTGATGGTGCTGTGCGACCTGGGCCGTGCCCTCGTCTTCGCAAGCATCCCTCTTGCGATCTGGCTGGACACCCTCACTATCTGGCAGCTTTACGTAGCAGCATTTGTGGAGGGCGTCCTTATGGTCTTCTTCAACATCGCCGAGGTAGCAGCCCTCCCACGCGTGGTGCCTAAAGAGCAACTTGGCGACGCCACTGCTCAGAATATGTCTACCTTCGGAGTTGCGGGTGTGGTCGGCTCCGGTCTCGGGGGCTTCCTCTATCAGAGCGTCGGACGTGCTGTGCCCTTCGTTCTTGACGCATTTTCCTACCTCGTTTCCGCGCTCTCACTCCTGTTGATCAAGACGAACTTTCAGGGTGAGCGCGCACCCACCGAGCGCAGGTTGCGAGCGGAGATTATGGAGGGTTTGAGATGGGCATGGAACGAGCCGCTGGTGCGCTTTACGTCGTTCATCAGCGGCAGCATGAACCTTACCTGGGCTGCAAGCGTCCTGATCATAATCGTGCTGGCGAAGCAACTGGGTGCGGGTGAAGCGGCAATCGGCACGATTTTCAGCATAGGGTCGGTCGGCAGCATCGTCGGCGCTGCGCTGGGCGGACGCATAAACAGGCGTTTCTCGGTCGGCCAGATTGTAATCGCCACCACCTGGGTCAATGTGCTGCTCTTCCCCTTATACGCCCTGGCACCTAACATTATCGTGCTAGGGGTAATCTCTGCCGTCCTATTTACCGCACTGCCGATCTACAGTGTGGCTGTCCTGAGCTACCGGCTAGCCCTAATCCCGGATGCCTTGCAGGGACGTGTGAACAGCGCCGTCCGCCTGGTGGCGTTTGGTGGCATACCACTGGGATCGATGCTGGGAGGGTTCCTACTCGAACAGATAGGGGCTGTCAACTCGATATGGGTGTTCTCGGCTTTCTTGCTAGGGCTAGGTATCCTGGTGCTGCTCAAACCTGTAAAGGCCAGCAATGAAGTTGTAAGCGTAGAACAGGCTGCATGATCGGTCAACAGGAGCTTTATTTGACCTGTATTTCATTGTATCCTGGGAGAGCCAGGATAGAGTGGGTCTCGACGGGCCGGTAGCGGCGGTCTAACCGGGTCCAGCTCCTCTACCTCGATGGTGGGACTGGTGTCAGCCTCATTCTCGTCTGGTCGTTCGACAGTCGGCAGCGATATAGAGCTACCCGAAGCTACAGTGGCGGTTGGCGTGGGCGGTATGGGTGGAGTAGGTGTCGTCCCTCCACAGGCTGCGAGCGTCAATGTAACCGTAAGGAGCGCAGTACTTGCCATAGCTGGTAGCCTGTGGCGCAGAAGTAAAGCAGTTAGCTCATTTACCAAGATTATGCTCCTCCAAGCGTAGAGTAAAACGTAAAGGGCAGCACGCACAAGCCAATGTTCAGTATAACCGAGGAGGCATATGGGCGCTACAGACCAAGAGCGATACATGGTGCCCTAACATCTCGTGCCTGTCGCCCGTGACCAGCGACCGTTACTCCTGCACGCAGCTAAGCACCGCGTCCCACGCTACCTCCGATGCGACCACGCCGAGGGCAACTTCGCTCAGGCCAGGGTTGTCTACCTCGTTGGTGGTAGCTGCCCAGAGTACGTCCCCGTCGGTCAAAGTGTGGAAGGGCTGGATGCAGCGCGACATCGAAGTATGGACCATGCGGGCAATTTGCCGTAACGCCCAGACAGGCCCTCGCTCATGGTCGAACCTTTGGTTAGTTACCAGCACAGTGAGCGTAGTGTTCCCCTCAGGTATGAGACCCTGGGCCACGGGCAGCTTACTCGCCAGACCTTCAATGTAATGTAAATGCTCACCTGTGGCAGGGTCGAAGTGCCCGCGCACTACCTTTCCCTCGCGGTCAACCAGCGCGCCTACGGAGTTGACGACGGTAAAGACGGCTATTTTGGTAGGGCCTATCTGCCGGAACGCGCCGCCCTGCCCACCCATCTCCCTCATCTCTAGCCCAAGTCCTTTGCCAACGCTCGCCGACGCTCCTGCCCCACGCCGTCCCAGAGGGAATACACCAGGCCGAGCTGCCTTCAGAGCAGCGCGCCCCAGAGCCTTGTCCGGGTAGATAGAGCTGTCACGCGGTCTGTAATCGAAGATGATGCCGCCCGACACAACGGGTATGTCCATCCAATCGGTCGAGTAGCCCTTTCCCGCAAAAAGCTCGGCTGTTACACCGGCGGCTGCTTCCAACCCCATGAGCGATCCGCCCGCGAGAACGATTGCATTCAGCCACTGCCGCTCGTCGGTGAGCAAAGTGCCATGCGACCCTCCCCGCACATCGACCGACACCTGCGCCCCCTCAGGGAAGTTGAACACGGTGCAGCCCGTTGGCCCTTCCGCATATTCGGCCACGCCTATGGTGAAGGAGGGGAAGTCGAACTCAAGCGACGACCCGTCGAAATCGATCTTTGGCGTGAGATTGAGGGTATCGTTGGTGAGAGGTTGTGGATTCATTGGCGCATACACCTATGTAGGGGTATGGCGTGCCATGCCCTGTTTGCCCACCGAAAAGATAAGGCTCAGGAGAAAGGGCATGGCGCGCCATGCCCCTACATCTTGTCTACCCTCCAACTTTACTTTATCGTAACACCCTCTTCCTTCAACGCATCCCGAACTATGGACTTTATCTTCTCCAAATCCTCCGCTGATTTGGTCGACTCGAAGCGATAGGTGATGGCAGGCTCGGTGTTGGAGGCGCGCACTAAGGCCCAACCCGTCGGAAAGACGATGCGCACTCCGTCTGTGGTAATCACCTCGTATTCCTTAGAGAACTTCTCCCGCAGCCTGTCTATCAGGGCGAACTTCTTCGACTCATCGACATCAGACCGGCCTTCGGTGGTGTTGAAATATTTGGGCACATCCCGGAACCGCTCGGAGATCGGCGCGTCACTATCGCCTATTGCCTCCAATAGCTTTGCCCCTGCGTAGATGCCGTCATCGAAATCCATGATCGGGTCGTTGAAGAAAATATGGCCGCTGAACTCACCCGCGAAAGGCGCGCCCGTTTCCAGCCTCTTTGCAAACACGTTGGTGTAGCCGGTCTTCCACATAATAGGCTTGCCGCCGTGCTTCTCTATATCCTCAGAGAGAGCGAGCGAGCACTTCACGTCGAAGATAATCTCCTCTCCTGGGTGGCGCTCCAGCGCTTTTCGGGCGTAGAGGATCATGTACATATCGGGCCAGATAATATCTCCATTGTTGTCTATTACCCCCAGCCGGTCCCCATCTCCATCCAGGCCGATACCCACGTCTGCCTTCTGCTTCTTCACCTCCGCGATGAGGTCCACCACAAACTCTTCTTTTAGTGGGTTGGGCAGGTGGTTAGGGAAATTACCGTCCGGTTCGAGGAAGATGCCACTCACGTCGCAGCCCAGTGCTTTGTAGACCTTCATTGCGGTTGGGCCGGTCGCACCGTTGCCGGGGTCTATCACTACCCTCAGGGGGCGCTTCACCTCAACCGTATCAACTATATACTTG
Organism: Chloroflexia bacterium; assembly: GCA_038246925.1. GTDB lineage: Bacteria > Chloroflexota > Chloroflexia > QHBQ01 > JADMIH01 > JADMIH01. The sequence goes on along the minus strand of JBBRVL010000308.1, from coordinate 486 downwards.
ATGTAATCATCGGTTACAGGTCGGTCGCTGTACTCACCCTTGCCCTCATGGAACTTGCCGCCCCGGATGATCTTGTACAGCTCCTGGATGTCGTCAGCGGTGAGGGGCGCATTAAGGCCATCGGCTGTGCGCTTGCGAGCCTTGAAGCCGTTGTACTCGGCAGGATTGTGGGAGGCGGTGACGGATGCCCCACCGTCGGTGTCGAGGAACTTCACGCCAAAATACATGATCGGCGTGGCGACCATGCCTATGTTGATCACGTCGACACCAGACTCAAGCATACCCCTGATGGCTCCCTTCTGGAAGCGCGGCCCAGTCAGGCGGGCGTCATACCCACAAACCACGCGAAACCGCTCGCCTTCTACCGGCTTAATTCCTTCCTGTGCGTAGAGGAAGGTGCCGTAAGCGCGGCCCAGGTTGTAATAAACGTCGTCGGTGAGGTCTTTATCGACGATGCCTCGAATATCATACTCTCGGAAGATGTGC
>JBBRVL010000307.1:0-5157 GCA_038246925.1 Chloroflexia bacterium | reverse complement strand
GCCTTTGCCGCCGGCGCCGACATCAAGGAAATGGCAGATGCGACATCGACCGAGATGCTGACCCGAGACCAGTTCGCCAAGTGGGACCGCATACGGCGGTTCAAGAAGCCCCTCATCGCCGCAGTGAGTGGTTATGCTCTGGGCGGTGGAAATGAGCTAGCGATGCTATGCGACATGATCGTCGCCTCTGAGACAGCCCAGTTCGGCCAACCTGAAATCAACATCGGCGTAATGCCGGGCGCGGGCGGCACTCAACGTCTTACGCGCGCCGTTGGCAAAGCGGTAGCGATGGAAGTCATCCTGGTGGGCCGCACGCTTACGGCTCGTGAAGCTGAGCGCTTTGGCCTCGTCAACCGTGTTGTCCCGGTCGAAGCGTATCTTCGAGAAGCACAAAGGCTTGCCGCGCAGATAGCGGAGAAGGCGCCTATCTCTGTCCAGTTAGCAAAAGATGCCGTGCTCAAGGCATTCGAGCTGCCGCTCCAGGAAGGCCTTACGGTGGAACGCAAGAACTTCTATCTGCTATTCAGCACTGAGGATCAAAAGGAAGGTATGGCCGCCTTCGTCGAGAAGCGAAAACCTACCTTTAAAGGGGAATAAAAATAAAGATGGTGTACGAGGCAATACTCTACGCTCTCGAAGAGGGAGTGCTGACGATCACACTTAACCGTCCTGACGTGCTAAATGCGATCAACAGGAAGATGACAGATGAGCTTCAAGATGCCTTCAAGAAGGCCGAGCGTGATGCTGCTGTCAGATGTATAGTCCTGACCGGCGCGGGCCGTGCTTTCTCATCGGGCGAAGACCTGAAGGCAAGGCAGTCCGAGAGCAACAGCGACTTCGGCTCGACCTTGAAGCAGCGATACAACCCGATAATCTTGAAAATGCGAAATATTGAAAAGCCGGTCATCGGAGCAATCAACGGTGTGGCTGCTGGGGCAGGTTGTTCCCTGGCGCTCGCCTGCGATTTACGAATTGCCTCAGAAAAGGCCCGCCTCATAGAGGTCTTCGTCAGGGTCGGACTGGTACCTGATTCGGGGTCATCATTCCTTCTGCCACGCCTCGTCGGCTTGAGCAAAGCATTAGAGATGTCGTTTCTCGGTGACGAAGTTGGCGCGGAGGAGGCATTGCGGATCGGCCTGGTCAACAGGGTTGTGCCCGCAGAGGAGCTAGAAGTCGCAACGAAGGAGCTTGCCCTGAGGCTCGCAAAAGGCCCAACAAAGGCGATAGGCCTCGCCAAGCGTTCGATCAACCGCGCACTGACGATGGACCTCGATCAGGCTCTCGAATACGAAGTTTTCGCCCAGGAGAGCGCGGGAGCCTCCGCCGACCATAAGGAAGGAATAGCAGCCTTTTCAGAGAAGCGCCCCGCTAACTTCACCGGCCACTAAGCGGGACTCGCGGTTACACAGGAGGAAAGAATGGAGCAAAAAATAGCGGTCCTCGGTGCAGGTACGATGGGTGCCGGTATTGCCCAGCTAGCCGCGCAGAACGGCTTCGATGTCCTCATTTACGATGTGAAAGAGGAGTTCGTTCAACGTGGGCTGGACAACATCAAGAAGTCGCTCCAGGGCCGCGTGGACAAAGGAAAGCTAACCCAGGAAGAGGTGGGAGCAACAATGGCACGCCTGCGCGCTACGTCAAATCGTGATGATGCGGCTGGCGCTGCATATATTATCGAGGCCGCGCCTGAAGACCTGGAGTTGAAGCGCGAAATCTTCCGCGACCTCAGCGAAAAGGCGCCCGCTGAAACTTTGCTCCTGACCAATACTTCCTCACTTTCGGTGACATCTATAGCTTCGGCGGCGAAGAATCCTGAGCGAGTAGCCGGAATGCACTTCTTCAATCCGGCCCCTGTGATGCCCCTCGTCGAAGTCGTGGCAGGCAGCCATACCTCTCCCGATATGGTCCAGACAGTCGCAAAGCTGGCCCGAGACCTCGGCAAGCTGCCGGTCATAGCCGCCGATATGCCGGGGTTCATTGTCAACCGGGTAGCGCGTCCCTTCTATGGCGAGGCTCTAAGGATAGTAGGTGAAGGCACAGCAACCATCCTTCAAGTGGATGAGGCGATGCGAGGCGCGGGCTTTCGCATGGGGCCATTTGAGTTGATGGACTTTATAGGAATTGATATCAACTTCGCCGTCACCTGCTCCGTATATGAAGCCTTCTTCGGTGAGCCGCGCTACCGCCCCCACCCGATCCAACAGCGGATGGTGGAGGCCGGACAACTTGGGCAGAAGACAGGCATAGGTTTCTATCGCTATGACGGTAAGAAACGGCTCGATCCCCTCACGCCAACAATTTCTACATTTCAACATCACGGCACAACATCCTTCCTTGCGCCAGGACTGATAACCTCTTTCCTCGAAAAAGCGGGCGTAGAGCAACTTCCGGAGTCCGTGGCGCACGCAGAAATCGTCACACGTATTCTGGTAATGATAATGAACGAGGCCGCGCTGGCCGTCGGGGAGGGAGTTGCCTCGGTGCGCGATGTTGACCGTGCGATGAAACTCGGTACGAACTATCCGAAAGGTCCTCTGCGCTGGGCGGATGAGGTTGGGCTTGACGTGGTACTGGAAGTGCTGAGAGCCTTACAAGCGGAACAAGGGGAAGAACGCTACCGCCCCGCTCCCCTCCTGAGAAGGCTCGTGGCTGCGGGCATTACCGGGGACGGAGTAGGCGAAGGATTTCATTCTCCGGGCGAGAAGGGTATGGTATAATTGAGAGTTAGCGCAGGCGTGCTAACATGGCGAAAGCAACAGAGCAACCCCAATCCCCGGAAGGTAGAAAAGCACCCTTGTCGACTGTCAAAAATACCGAAGCCTTCATCATTGATGCAGTACGAACACCTGTCGGCCGTTATGCGGGAGCACTAAAGGACATACGCCCCGACGACCTGGCCGCTCTTGCAATTGCGGCTCTCGTTGAAAGAACTGGTGTAAAGGCCGAGCGCATCGAGGATGTTATTCTCGGTTGCGCAAACCAGGCCGGAGAAGACAACCGCAATGTTGCCCGGATGGCTGTGCTTCTTGCGGGACTTCCGGTATCCGTCGGCGGCTCCACCGTTAACAGGCTTTGCGGCTCAGGCTTGCAGGCGATAAATGACGCGGCCCGTGCCGTGCGCACCGGCGAAGGTGATGTCTTCATAGCCGGGGGCGTCGAGAGCATGACCCGCGCACCCTTCGTGATGGCAAAGCCGCCCGACGCGTGGCCGCGTGGCGAGCAGCAGTTGTTCGATACCACTATCGGCTGGCGTTTCACCAACCCAAAGCTGGCCGAGATGTACTACCCGTTCAGTATGGGTGAAACGGCAGAGAACGTCGCCGAGCGTTGGAACGTTTCTCGCGAAGACCAGGACGCCTTCGCAGCAGAAAGCCAGAGGCGCGCCGCCGAAGCAATCTCCTCCGGTAGGTTCGATGACGAGATTGTGCCTGTAACTATCCCCCAGCGAAAAGGCGACCCGGTCGTGATCAGCACTGACGAACACCCTCGATCTGACTCGAATATCGACAAGCTCGCCAAATTGGGCGCGGCCTTCCGCAAGGGCGGTTCCGTGACCGCAGGCAACTCTTCAGGCATAAACGACGGAGCATCGGCCTTACTGATTACCAGCGCACAGGCAGCCAACGAGATGGGCCTGAAATGCATGGCTCGTATCATCACCTCGGCTGTTGCCGGTGTAGACCCTAATTGCATGGGCGTTGGTCCGGTGCCCGCTACCCGCAAGGCGCTTGAACGCGCAGGCCTGACCGTTGATGATCTGGACCTGATAGAACTGAACGAGGCATTTGCGTCTCAATCACTTGCCTGTATACGCGAACTCAAGCTGGACCCGGAGAAGGTGAACGTAAACGGTGGAGCAATAGCGTTGGGACACGCACTAGGTAGTAGCGGTGGCCGTTTGATGACAACGCTGGTGCATGAGATGCGCCGCCGAGGCTGTCGTTATGGCCTTGCAACCATGTGTATAGGGGTCGGCCAGGGTATTGCCACGATTATAGAGATGGTGTAAGTGATTCAGTGATTACTCTGTCGCCTGAGGTACGCGAGTTTCTTCTTACTGGAACACGTACAGCAAAGCTCGCTACCGTACGCACCGATGGGCGTTCGCATGTCGTCCCTATCTGGATCCAGCTTGACGGAGACGAGATACTATTTACTACATGGCACTCAACAGTTAAGGCTAACAATATGCGGCGCGACCCACGGGTTTGTCTCTGTGTCGATGACGAGCAGCCGCCGTTTGGATTTGTCCAGATCGAAGGTACAAGCGCCTTCAGCGACGAGCCGGACGAGCTTCTAATCTGGGCGACCAGAATCGGCGGCAGGTATATGGGAGCGGACAAGGCCGAGGCGTACGGCAAGCGCAACAGCGTTCCTGGGGAGCTACTGGTGAGAATACGTCCAACCAAAGTGATTATTCAGACAGCCGTCACCGACTAAAGAGTCGCGGGCCGAGAAACCAACAATGGAGGAAGCATGGCAGACGCAAAAACGCTCGAACCTGCTGTAGCTACGCAGCACAGAACGGATTGGAAGCTAATCATAAACGGGCAGCAAGTTGACGCTGCCTCGGGTGAGACCTTCAAGGTTATCAACCCGGCTACAAACGAGCATTTGGCCTCGATTGCCAAGGCCGGCAAGGAAGACGTAGATGCGGCTGTCAAGGCTGCGCGTGAGGCATTCAACGGCAAGTGGGGGCGTCTGGGCGCGGCACGGCGGGCGAGTTTACTGCAAAAGGTCGCCCAATTGATGCGCGAGCGTACGGACGAAATTGCTCACCTTGAGGTGGCCAATAGCGGCAAGGCAATCTCCCAGGCAAAGGCAGAGTTGAGCCAGGCAATCGAAGACTTCGAATTCTTCGCAGGCGCAGCTACCAAGATCATGGGCAAGACCATTCCGGTGCCCGGTAACTTCCTCAACTACACGGTGCGAGAGCCTGTGGGCGTCTGCGCCCAGATAGTGCCCTGGAATTACCCGATCATGATGGCAGCATGGAAGGTCGCACCTGCCCTCGCCGCAGGGAACTGCGTGATATTGAAGCCCGCGAGCGCAACTCCACTCACCGCGCTCTTATTGGGCGAGATATGCCTTGAAGCAGGTATCCCGGCGGGCGTCGTAAACGTGCTGCCTGGGCCGGGCGCTGAGATAGGCGTCTTC
>JBBRVL010000306.1:0-5196 GCA_038246925.1 Chloroflexia bacterium | reverse complement strand
GAGCGACTCTATGAACTCCCAACCCGCCTGGCTCATATCCCCGAACGAGCGCCGGTACGAATATCCACTTTCGTCGCTCGCCACAGCATCAATCCAAGCGCCCGCATACGTGATGCTCTGGCGCAAGTTCGCCCCAACTGTATTGACAAATAGCTTCTCTGTCCGCGAGCAGTGCATCGTGCCTGTCGATACCACCACCCGCTCGCTTGCCGCCGAGATGCGATTCGAGCTCTCAACCAACAAATCAACCCGCTCGGCGAACGGTATGGCAAAGGGGTCCTGCCTGAGGGACGTACTGTACTCTCCCTGCTCGGTAGGCATCATTAACAGGTCAGATTGCGAATGCCTGCGAGAACCGCTTGCCCGCGCTATCTCAACCGCCTTCCGCGCAGTCTCTTGAGCGTCAGCTTCCTTATCACTGGACGACGAAGCAAAGCCCCACCCACCCCCGGCAAGCACATGGATACCCCACCCACTATCGCGGTCGGTACTCAGCCTCTCCACCGCCCCATTCCGAACGTGAATACGGTCAGAAAGCGCATCTTCAGCCCGCGCCTCAGCATAATCAGCCCCCGCACTACGAGCGGCGTCAAGTGCAACCTCGAGGAGATGATCCAAAAGCATGGGGCATTTTACAGGATAAGCCTTACCTTCGCCAAGACTTCGCGCAAACTGAGCAGATATGAGTAAGCCCAGTATGAGAAATTGTAAAGTTAACTTGACAAGGATCCTGTATAAGGCATATGATTCAATTCAGCGACTCTGCAAGAAGTTCTCGACAACTTGAACCAGACAGTCTTGGCAACCCAGGCGTGAACAGATGTGCTAGCCCATGCAACAGAAGTCTTGGTGGCAAGAAGTTACAAATACCTTCAAAGTGGCCAAGGATGAACGCACCAAACATATTCGTGCATTGGCCGGCCGCAATGGCTACTTCACTTTGAGTTCAATGGCTTTGTTAACCGGCGTCCATGATTGGGTGACGACGGGCGATGCCATGGGCATATGGGTAATATTGACCCTCATAGCTATATCGGTATTTTTCTTGGGATTCACGAACGCGCATATACTTACCGCAAAGACGTTCGATGAGCGTGCTAGTCAACTCATACTTAGAAATTTCCTCTGGGCCTTTTATCTGATGTCGGTTGGGGTGCTTTGTTATTTAACCTACGTAACCTACCTGGCCATTTCCGGTAATGGGTCGAGGAGTAATCAGACGTGGGCAATTATATTTCAGGTAGTGTTGGTCGTGATGACGGCTACCTACGTAGTGAAAGAGCTAGAGCATAACGGCCAGTGGTCGCTTCTTTTCTGGCTCACAGCGTCAGTAAATATGTTCGTAGCAGCTTTCAACGTGATCTTTGGTTTGATAGAAGTTGTTAAAGATAGTTCGTTAAGTAAACTGATGGCTCTAATGGTAAACCCAAATCTGACTTCGCTGATCATTGTTTCGTTCGCTTCACTGGTGGTCTTTCGTTACTACGATAAGCAAGAGGCTCACTCCAATGAGTAAACCAGAAAACGAATACCTAGCCAACAGCCTCCGCGAGCTACGTGCCCGCCGTGCATGGACACAGGAAGAGCTAGGCAGCAAAGTAGGCGTGACCCGCCAGACCATCATCGCCATAGAGAAAGGCGAGTACAACCCTTCGGTCATGCTCGCCTTGAAGATCGCCCAGGCTTTCGGGCTACCAATGGAAGAAGTCTTCTGGCTCACGACCGTCAAACCAGCCGAGGCGGCAGAACCGGAAAGCGCACTCAAGCGCCTGATTACCCGTGCAGAGCCTCTATCCTCTCCCTGAGCATCTCAAGCGCCATCTGCGTGGCCGCGCCCTTTTCATGTTTCTGGTACAACTCGGTAATCTCAAAGGCAGGGCCAAAGTGGACCTCGATACGCGCAGGCCGCATGAGCTTACCCATAGGCAACGCGTTCTGAGTGTTGACTACAGCCGCCGGTATAATCGGCATGCCCGTCTTCGATGCAAGGCGCACTGCCCCGGTCCTCATCTCCATCATCTCGCCCGTGGCGCTTCTCGTTCCTTCCGGGAACATCCCCAGCAATTCCCCCCCCTTTAGCACGGTGAGCGCAACCCGCAACGACGTAGCATCCTGACGCGAGCGGTCCACAGGGAACGCACCCAGCTTACGTATGAGCAATCCGACGAAAGGCACACCGAACAACTCCTCCTTAGCCATGAAATTTACCAGCCGGTGCGCGCCATAGCTGACCACAAAGGGGTCTATCATGCTCAGGTGGTTAGACACGATCACCGCCGCCCCCTCTTTCGGTACATGCTCTACCCCCACCACCCGTAACGGCCACAACGTGCGGAAGATGACCGTAAAAATTGGGCGCAACACCCTGTACCAGACCTTACTCGGCGCTCTCTCGTAGCTCAGCTTTTTCTCTTTGCCTGCCATCTAAACTTCCACCTTCCTCACCATTAATCTAAACACCTGACACTCTAACAAAGAAATATACCGCCAGCAGCACAAACAGGATGCTGTCCAGCCTATCGAGAATACCACCGTGACCCGGAATAAGATTGCTGCTGTCCTTGACCCCCGTTGCCCGCTTCAGGAGCGACTCGCACAGATCGCCCAGCACAGCGGCGGCGCACACCAGCAGTCCAAGCACAACCGCTTGCCACAACTCCAGCTTCAGCAATCCCGACATCGCCACCGCGCACACCACCGCTCCCACAGCCCCACCCGCAAGCCCTTCCCACGTTTTCCCAGGGCTGATATGCGGGATCAACTTGTGCCTGCCTATCAGACTGCCCACAAAGTATGCCCCGATGTCGCAGGCCGCCGTCCCGAATACAACCAGTAAGAGCCAGACCCAGCCCGCGGCAATTGATCTCCCCTCCTCGATAGCTGCAAGCATCGGCGCATACCCTAACAATCCCCCTGTGTAGACTGCCCCGGCAATTGTCAAGCCCGTGTCCGACCAACCCCGGCTGGAAGCTCGGCTTTGAGCCGTTTGACCTCCCGGCGCTACAGAAACAACTCGCAACCAGCCACGCCCCTGCTGAGCAAAAGCAAGAAGCAGCACCAGCACCAGGGCAAGCACTTCCGCCCCCGCGCCAGGAGAAAACGAAGCCCGGCCCGCGCCGAAGTCGCCTACCAGGTAAGCTCTCAGAGCAAGCAAGAGGGCCAACGCCACCCCCGCCTGGTAGAGAGGCCTGTAACCCGCATGGCGTGCCATAGTGTAGAACTCGTGCGCGGCCAGGGCTGTAGCCACCGCCACCAACCCCATCAAAAGCAGCCCGTCCAGCCAGATCGCCACCAACGCCAGCACGAGCAACAGCACACCGCTGACCACCCGCAACCCAAGACCTCTCAAAGACGCCCCCTTCGCACATGCGAACAGGCATCATTATGCCACAAACCCCCTCTAAGGGCACGGCATGAATAGTGCTGCTGTCAGGAATACACTGGTACATCTAGCAAGCCTCGAATAAAACTTTGCGTCACATAGAGAACCCACCATCCCTTGTCATTCTGAGCGTAGCGAAGAATCCGTTTCTCAATTAGTAACCCTGATATGACGAAAGCAGCCGTCCTAACAATAAGTGACCGCGTGTCGAGTGGTATCTACAAAGACGAAAGTGGCCCCATAGCCGTCTCTATCCTCCGAGACAGGCTCGGCATCAAGCAAGTCGCCCTCGTAACCACCCCCGACGACAGGCCCGCCATCGAAGCAATCCTGCGCCACTGGGTGGACGAAGAGCAGATAGACCTCATCCTCACCAATGGCGGCACAGGCATCTCCCCCCGCGATGTCACCCCCGATGCCACCAGGGCAATATTAGATTACGAAGTCCCCGGCCTTGGCGAAGTAATGCGGGCTATCTCTCTACAGAAGACGCCCATGGCAGCGCTCTCCCGCGCGGTAGCCGGAGTACGTGGCCGCACACTCATCATAAATCTCCCCGGCTCGCCTAAAGCCGTGCGTGAGTGCCTGGAGGCCATACTTCCGGTCCTACCCCACGCGCTCGAGCAGCTAGCGGACGGCAGTGGGCATGAGAAATGCTAACTCACGTTACGCAGCTTGGTCGAAAAACCTGTGTAACGTGAGATGCTAAATCTCACTGTGAATTCTAGCCAGTCTCAATACAAAAGCAAAGAGGCTCCGAGGAATGTGTCGCACTCGGAGCCTCTTTCTTGATACCGGATTCCTTACCTGATAGTAAACTCCGACTGTGTAGTCAGGCTCGACTGGTAGGGCTTGGCTATCACGATCAGGCGGTGGTCATCTATTCCATACGGCCAGCACGTAATCATAGTCAGCGTAGGGTCGGGCGTAGGGTTCATATATGCGGCGTTGCGCTTTTTCTGCTCATCAGGCACGCCTACTTCCTTCACCAGCACCATGTCCGTGATAACGTACAGGTACTGCCCCTTCTCTGTGTACATAATTACTTCATCACCTTTTTTCGAGTTATGAAGCTCCTTGAACACCTGTCCCTTGTAGTCCACATGGCCTGAAAGCACCACGTTGCCCGGCTGGCCGGGATTGGCGCTCCCCTTGTGATGCCCAACCGCAAAGTCGGCAACCTGCCACTCCGCTCTTATTCCCTGGCCGTTGGGCGCGGGGATCATGTCCCAGCCAACAGGCACCACCTTTGTATCGATTCCAACGCCCGGCAGGTACAGGCGCACCGGAGGCGAGGTATCAATCTCCGCAGGCAGTTGATTGACGATACCTAAGATGTTACTAACACCACCATTCGACAGGTTCGCAATCTCCGGCTCGACCGGAGCGGTCGGTACAGCTGTCGCCGGTGCGGTTACGACCGCCGGGTCGTAGGCATTCTCCCCGAAGTTCTGCACCAGTTTCTGCCTGTACTGCTGGTTATCCCATTCCGTATAGCCGTAGTAACCACCAATGCCGAGCAGAGTAAGCAGACCCACCACTATAAACAGGTTGCCTATAATACGCATAGCCGGGCCGGACCGTCTCACGCGATGCTTTTTATCGGGCACCAGGTAGCGTGGCTCACCTGACGCTGACCCCGCGTTACCAGCGTTGGCTGTCTGCTGAACATCAGTTGTATTTGAAGCGATATTATTCATATCTTTGCGCGTTGTTATGTTATATAATACCAGGAGCAATATTTATTCCCACTCTATTATATCATACGTAACAGACGTCGTATTGGTCGCCTTTATTACGTGATTCTTAAGGTT
>JBBRVL010000305.1:0-5200 GCA_038246925.1 Chloroflexia bacterium | reverse complement strand
ATGTACCCGCCACTGTTGCCTGTCCATGCCTCCCGCCCTGCCAGTGGATTATCAAATATCGGGGAGATGCTGCCATTGTAGCCGCCAACTGCGATATTCGGCCCCATGTCCGACCAGGTAGCCCCACCATTCGTAGAAGCCTCCAACACTCCGCCGTCGAAGTTACTCTCTGTATCGTAACTATGCCAGAATGTGAAGGTTGCTCCTGCTACTACCAGCACAGGAGTGGTGAGTTGGAGACGCTGGTCTGTAATGTTGTTTAGGTCGGGTGCGAATGCGGCACGATTACCGGAATGTGGGTTGGTAGAGGAAGAAGTCCACCCGCATGGGCCTACAGCACACTGGGTCACTATGTTTGTGAACTGCCCAAGGGTTCCGCTCTCGAACCCTTCTGAGAAGAGCGTACCACACACGGTCGGCACAGGTATAACTGTATTCGTAGCTTCAGGCGTGTTGGTAGCGGTGGGAGGTGTGCCCGTAACGGTCCGGGTAGCAGTCGGCAGGATGGGGGTGTTGGTGGGAGGGCGCGGCGTTTGCGTTGCGGGGCCGGGGGTTCCTGGGCCGCACTCAGGGCCATAATGCATTGTCAGCGTACCGTAGCCAGGCGCGCTCAGCCAATAATTACCTACCGCCCAGGCTTCGCCTGGTTGTACGGCAGCAACTGCCCACAACCGGTTCTTGCTAGTGCTAGGCTGGTTGATTTCAACCTGCGTCCAGCTGATACCATCCCAACGCAGGACTACTGCGACCGAATCGCTCGAGTCAACATCGTCGCGGCCAACTGCCCATACTTCATTCGCCGACAGTGCGGCCACGCCCTCAAGGTAAGAAGCGAAGACGTTGGGATTTCCCCCTTCTTGTGGCGACGGAATTTCGGTCCAGGCTGACCCATCCCAGTGGACGATCAGCCTTTGGAAGGCGTAGGGTCCATCGGCGAACCAACCAACTGCCCATATATCATCCGGCGCAACTGCGGATATTGCTGACAACTGGTTGTAGCGGGTGCCGGGGCTAGGAGCGTCGATCTGTGCCCAGGCGGTGCCGTCCCAGTGGAGAACGCGGGTAGTGGCAGGCTCATAAGCATATCCACTTCCTACAGCCCAGACATCGTTAGGCCCTACCACTGCTACGTCCTGTAGAGCGCCGCCATCGAGAGCGGGAGTTGGCACCACGTTCCATTGACTGCCATCCCACTGCATAGCCAGGGTGTGATAGTTGCTCTGGCCGACTGCCCAAACATCGTCTGTTCCGGTGGCAGCTACTGAATAAAGAAAATTGTTGTTACCGCCGAGGTTAGGGCTTGGCACAGCGCTCCAGGCGGTGCCGTCCCAGTGTAGAGTTAAGGTTCGTGCGGGGAAAGCATCAAAGTAGCCAACGGCCCAGATATCATCAGGCGCAATGGCTGCTACTCCCTGAAGGTAGGCACCGGCGGCTGGCGAGGGAATAAGTGTCCAGATGGTGCCATCCCAGTGCTCGATCAGACCCGCGAGGCTGGGGAAGTCCTGGTAGCCCACAGCCCAAACATCATTTTGGGAGAGTACGACTACGTCTTGCAGATAGTTGGTCCGAGTTGTGCCGTTGGGGCTGGGGACCAACCTCCAGTCTCCGCAAGGGTAAGCTGTGGGGATCGGCGTACTTGTGTTGCCGGGCGTCCCTGTGGGCGTAATAGCACCTGCCGGAGGAGCGGCCCCTGCGAAAGTCCCTCCATCTTGCAGAGCAGCAAACAGTCCGCCCAAACCTAGCAGAAGGAAGATGATTAATCGATGTAGAGAATGGCGCGTCATATTCAACTCAATACTCCGTAAGAAAATGCGGTAAGAAAGTGGGGTTGGCACACTGAATCGAGAGGCGAATGTCACACTCCTCACAAGCTACTATACCCTAATAATGTGAACGCAGCCTTACGACGGCATGAAGGATATTACGCATCTGTTAACGCAATGACGATAATGCAGTATCGAAAGTAGTTTTGCAACGCTGCCGCCTGTTCGAGCGCCTTATAGCTGTTCACTCGTGACGGCCTGAAGAACCTCCTTGTCGTGCTTCCGCGTGCACCCCACATGATTAGTATATTGCCCCGATACACTGGTACAACAGGAAGCTACGAAAGCCGGGCTATATGAGGACCTCATCAACGCTGCGGCGGGGCGTGGCCTTGACCTCCGGGCCGTAGCCCATGCGGAACAGAAGCTGGGGGAATGCTACGGTCCTCGTCACATCGGCCAACCGGGCTCGCATCTTCGCCACCTCAATAGGTTGGTTGAAGAACGCAGATGAGACATTGCTCGAGCTGGCCCTCAGCAGAATCCGGGCAAGCGCCTGGCCGGCAGTCAGCCAACTGGCAGGGTCATCGCGCTCAGTCCAGAGCATAGCGAGTGTTGGCGCGGAGAGGGCGAGCTTGTAGTCCTTACTGGCGACATCATTTGATAAGTCAAAGGCATCCAGGACAAGGGGAGCGATTGTCGCTTCGGCATCGCCCATTCCCATCGCATAGCCAGGTAGACCGTCACGCTCTGTTGTATCGTTCTCGCGCATCCACTGCGCTAATTCGTGGCGGTACGACGGGTCGCCCCACTGTACATTGTCGCTTTCTGCTATATAACTGGCGATTGCGAACCTTGATGGTAAGTCGTTCGCAATGAAAAGGGATGCGCCTTCTGCTCTGGCATCCTGTTCCAATTCCGCGAGCAAATGCTCAGGTACCTTTTTGCCGCTGAAAGGCAACCTGTTTGTGTGCCGCTTAGGCATCGCCTCGAATAAAACCTCATCCTTAACAGAGGGGTTTCGACGCTCACCGAGCCGGACCCTGGCGAGCAAGTCGGGTTCCGCCTCGTTAGGGAAGGTCTCAATATGGTCACCGTAGCCAAAATGCCGAATCGCGACACGCAAGTGAAAGAGGGCCGCTCCACAAGCAATGAACATCTCTCGGTCGTGCGGGTCGATCACGGGAAGCGCCCGGCTCCTATCCGCCTGAAGCTCGATTGCATCGTCCACAATCCTGAAAAGCCAGGGCTGTGCGTTGCGGCTGGAAGGCGCCAGTACCGCGTACTCAAGCAGATGTTTCAGCTTAGCAACAGTGGCGCCGTTCTCCGGGAAGTCCCTTTCAGAAGCCTTCCAATTCTCTATCAATAATGTGGGCACCTTGTTCTCCTCCTATTTCACTATCGTGCTGAGCAAGTCCACCAAGCTTGATGTATGCAACAAGCCGGGCCACACAACTTATCGGGTTATCGTGCAGCCATTGACAGCATATCAAAGCTACGTCAATTAGACAGTAAACTCAGGTGAATAAAAGGTGACAATTGGCCATGGCGCAATCGAGGTGCTACCAGGCGCAGAGGACCCATCACTCCTAACCAGATGTCATAGACAAACAGAAACCCCAGACAATCCTGACGGACCATCCGGGGTTCTGTTTCTCAAAAAGCTCAGCACTTCCTGAGTGACCTGAGTATACATCCCGCCATAAGCGCTGTCAATGGGACATGCCGGAACTTTTCCACAATCTAGGTATGTCTGGAAGGCTTCGCGGCGGCAAGCCTGTGATATAATGCCGACTGTATGCCACAGGCTTTAGCGTTGGAGGGAAGGAGTTCTTAGCACTCTATGCGGTAAGCCTTGCAAAATCCCCGAATCTCCTTCTTGTTTGTCCGTGAGCGCTCGAAAGCATTATGGAGATTGGGCGTGGCATGTCTCTTGAAGAAATAGAGCTATTCATACTGGAGGAAACTAAATGACTACAGGCAACATGCCTAATCCCCCAGACCAGCCTATAAGCCAGGTCGTTCCCTCAGAGTCGTCGGCTGGAACCGAGGTCGGAGCAGTTCCCGAGCAAGCGATAGCGCCACCTATTTCCCTGGCTGCCGACATGGCGCGCATTGTCGAGGATCAGGCCGACGTTATCGCGCAAAAACAGTTGTACCATTCTCAATTACTGCTGGGGGTCTCGGCGCTAGGAACGGACATTGTGAGCGCGAAACAGTCAATTCTCATGATTGCGCACGCTCTCCGAAATAGCGATACGGCCTCAGCCAGGCATGCATTAGTTAATCTTGGAGACCCGCAGTTCTCGCAGGTGAACGACCGAACGCTCCCATATCGCTTCAATTCGCAGATATCCGGGCTGCTACAAGGGATCATAATGGACGAGATCGCTCAGGCATACCGTGACGACCCCAGCAAGGCGAATGAGGCCCGTGTGCTGCTGTCCAGCCTCTTTGAAAGCGCCAATGAAGCTGTAGTGAGGCTGCCGAAAGAACCGCCCCGCTTCCAGGCGCCCGCCTTTAGTCCCGAGCCTTTGAGTCTGGGTGCGCCTGATGCCGAGTAGCTTTGCCAGGACGTAATTTTGTTTGAACTTATCCTACCGGCTCACAAAATGTTCCAGTTGAGGCTTCGGGCAGTCGTCTCGTTAGTGGTTGTTGTCTGCTGGCTATCGACTTCGGCTCTGGCTTTTGCCCAGGCATGGCCAACCCTCGACGGAGTTGTGGCCGACGACACAGGGCAGATCAATGCAGCCGAGGTAAATCAGGCCGCAAAAGAGCTGGAACGTCTCGGTATCCGGCCCCTCGCCGTCTTTTCGCAGTCCGGGCTGGGCTACGCTGATAGTGACGGCCTTGCTTATGCGGCGGCTGAAAATTACGGCCTCGCTCGGCCTGGTCGCTTGCTCGATCCTGATCTACTTGCGGTAGTGGTCGTGCTTGACACCCGCAAGTCTACCATCCTGTATGGGGAAAGACTCAAGCCCTATATGGAAGGTGGGTCGTCACTGGCCACTCGACTGCGGGAAAATTATCTCAATCCAAACCTTGCCGCAGGCGAGTACAGCAAAGCATTCGCGGATACTTTCACGCAAGCCGCAAAAGAAATCGACCTGCTGCGCAACCCGCTTCCTACCGCGACGCCTGCTCCCTCCGTCATAACAAATATAGATACCAAGGGCCTGGGCAACTCTCTGTTGATCGGCCTGGGCGTGCTCGTGCTGCTGGGTGTCCTTGCCGTGGCAGGGCCGATGGTCTGGAGGACATGGCAGCGGAACAAGGCGGCGGAAGCACGAAGGCAGGCGCTGCGAGAGCACTTGCTACAGGCACGCAATGTAGCAGCCGACATGATCACAGACCTAGACTACCCCGACGACCCTAGAGAGCAGATACAGTACCGCTTCCTGGCGCTGTCGCTGGAGAACGAACGACCTGAGCAATTT
>JBBRVL010000304.1:0-5230 GCA_038246925.1 Chloroflexia bacterium | reverse complement strand
TGACCCCTCGTCCACAAGCGAGTCGAATTATGCTGCCGATAGTGGATACCCTGGGCAGTTCCCATATACGCGTGGCGTTCAGCCAACCATGTACAGGGGTAGGCTCTGGACGATGCGGCAGTATGCGGGCTTTGGCACGGCCGAGGAGTCCAACCGGCGCTATCATTATCTCTTGCAGCAGGGCCAGACGGGCCTCTCCGTCGCCTTTGACCTGCCTACGCAGATGGGCTACGATAGCGATCATCCTTTTGCCGAAGGAGAGGTTGGCAAAGTGGGCGTCTCGATTTGCTCCCTGCACGACATGGAGGCCCTGCTCGAAGGAATACCCCTAGATAAAGTCAGCACCTCCATGACGATCAACTCGACCGCCGCTATTCTGCTGGCCTTTTACATAGCAGTTGCCAAGCGTCGGAACATCAGACCGAGCGCTCTTTCCGGCACTGTGCAGAACGACATTCTGAAAGAGTATATCGCGCGTGGAACCTATATTTATCCTGTAGCGCCTTCCCTTCGCCTTGCGGGTGACATCATTGCATACTGCGCCGAGGAGTTGCCACGCTGGAATCCAATCTCGATTAGCGGTTACCATATCCGTGAAGCGGGTTCAACTGCGGTCCAGGAGGTTGCCTTCACGCTCGCAAATGGAATCGCCTACATCGAGGAAGTACTCCGCCGGGGCCTAAGCGTAGACAGCTTCGCACCACGCCTCGCCTTTTTCTTCAATGCTCACAGCGACTTTTTTGAAGAAGTCGCCAAGTTCCGTGCGGCGCGTAGACTCTGGGCACGAATCATGAAGAGTCGATTTGGGGCGAACGATCCGCAATCGCAGATGCTCCGCTTTCACACACAGACCGCGGGTGCTACGCTGACCGCACAGCAGCCCGATAATAATGTTGTGCGTGTCGCACTCCAGGCATTGTCGGCGGTGCTCGGGGGCACTCAGTCATTGCATACAAATGCGCTGGATGAGGCTCTTGCCCTGCCGACAGAGCGGGCAGCACGTACCGCGCTACGAACTCAGCAAGTAATCGCATTTGAGACAGGAGTCGCGTCAACAATCGATCCCCTGGCGGGATCCTATTTCGTTGAAAGTCTCACTGATCAGATCGAGGCCGAGGTCATAAAATATCTTGATACGATTGACAGGGCAGGCGGCACTCTCGCGGCCATCGAGAACGGCTATCAACAACAGGAGATACAGGACGCCGCATACGAGTGGCAGGCTGATATTGATGCGGGAAAACGTGTCATCGTGGGCGTCAACAGATTCCAGGATGATGAGACACTTGATGTGGAATTGCTGAAGGTAAGCTCGGAGCTACGATCCCATCAGATTGACCGCCTAAATCTCCTGAGGTCAAAGAGGAGTGGCGAAGCTGTCGAGCGCGCATTGGATGCACTAGGCGCTGCGGCCTCTACAGAGGCCAACTTGATGCCGCACATCATCGATTGTGTAGAAAAGCTGGCCACGCTTGGCGAGATCAGCGACGCGCTCAGGACAGTTTACGGCGAATATCGAGCAGCGAATTAGAGTTAGGAGGGATGCTATGGTTGACTATTACGGCGACAGTCCAGAGCGTGCCAGAGGAAGAGAAGGCTTGCTACCGGAGTACGGATTAACACCTGAAAGCAATCCGGGCGAAGGGCCTTCGTTACGGTACTCGGGGACGGCTGGCCCCGACGGAATAGTAACATCGGGGGCGGGGCAGGCCAGGCGTGGACCAACAGGCGATGTCGGCTCGCAAGTTGGGGTGCTCCGCAATCTTGAGTACAGCGCGGGCGGACGGTCGCACAGGATAAGCACAGGACCATACACACGGGCCTAGTTGCTATCTGGGCGCGTTGAGCGCCGCGATACCTTCTCGCAGCTCGCGCCTCGCTGTCGCCCGTGCCACCAACGCTTCAGCCAACGACACATCCTGGAATGATATTTCATCGCCCGGACGAAGTTGAGCAAGTATGGGTAAATCCGCCTCAATCACAACGCCCGCCAACGGATAGCCCCCGGTCGTGTGGTGATCTGGACCCAGAACGACCGGGTTGCCATCCGGCGGCAACTGGATCGCGCCCTTCACCACTCCGAAAGACACTACCTCACGAACCGGTAAAGTTGGCATCGACTCAGCGGCTCTCAGTCGCAAGCCCATGCGGTCGCTAGAGTCGGAAACGGTCCATCGAGAGCTAACTAATGCGTCCATAGCGTGGTTGTTGGCCCGTCCCGCTCCTGTGTACCGCACAAAGCGCACGCTCCTTCTGCTCGCAGCGGGTGGGCCTGTGCGCCCGATCCAAAACCGGCCAGCTACATCCTGTGCGGAACCTGCCTGCGAAACGACGCCGAGATTATCGCCGACTTGTATCGGCCTCCCGCCGATGCCCCCGAACCCTCCCGGCAAATAGGTTGAACGTGATTTCAGCACTAATGGAGCATCAAGCCCACCCGCGACAGCAAGATATGCCCGCGCTCCGGCACGACTCGGGGACGACTGCGAAAAGCGGACTGTGCTTCCACTGCGTACAAACCAGGCCATGCCTGGGGGCACGGTAGCGCCATCCACGCGGCAACCAAGATCTGCTCCATCGAGTGCAATTGTTATGTTCTGCACAGCCTGCATCGTCGGACCCGACCATGTAAGCTCAAGCACGGCATCTGACGGGGCGTTTCCGACGAGAGCATTAGCGCGCATTGCCGATGCAGGGTCAAAAGCCCCCCCACGGCAAAGGCCAAGCTGTGAATAGCCCTCGCGGCCCAAATCCTGAACCGTCGACATACCAGCTAGTCCGGTGACTTCCAACACTGGCCGCTGGGGACGAAGTACGACGGCACTTTGCGATACTCGCTCGCCCTCAGCAGCGCTTTCCAAAAACTGTACACTGTCACCGGGCAGCAGTAGGGATGGACTCTCCCGGGTTGGATCCCATAAGTCTGCTCTTGTGCGCCCAATAATTTGCCACCCGCCAGGACTGGCGAGCGGGTAGATTCCAGTCTGCGACCCGGCAATACCGACTGAGCCTGCCGCAACCCTCACTCTGGGGGTAGGTAGCCTCGGGGTGATCAGCCGCCGTGCAACGCGTCCCATGTAGGGGAACCCAGGCATAAATCCAATAAAGAAAACTCTGTATTGCCTGCCGGTGTGCAGCCGAATAACATCCTCTTGTGTAAGTCCGTGTAGTTGTGCCAGATTCGCAAGGTCGGGACCCGTTTCTTCGTTGTACTGGACCGGAATTTCCAGCAACCTACCTTGAACGATCGCTGTTGTCTTTTGGGACAGCCTACGTCTGACCTCGTCCTCCAAATCGTGGGCCGAAAGCGCTTCAGGCTCGAACAAGATTAACGTACTCGAATAAGCGGGAACTACATCGACCGCACCCGATAAGGGGCGCTCCTTGAAGGACTGCGCCAGACGGAGCGCTTTTTCGTTCGCGGCCTCGCTGATGCCCTGACCGAACGTCACCAGTAGGCCGGACTCGCCCATGATGTCAAAGCGCGGGAATGTCTCTTTTCGCGTCAAACATTAGCTCCAGGTGGGGCAATCAAGTACCCGTGCTCTTCTAGTGCCTGTCGGACAGCCCGCGCAGTAGTTGACGCCTCTGGAGAATCGCCATGTATACATAAAGTATCGACGACGAGGCTTATTGTGGTGCCGCCCCGGGCAGCAGTTGTTCCGCTGGCCAGGCTGAGGCTCTGGCGGGTTGCCGCCTCAGAATTTAATACCGAGCCGTCTATATGTCTATCAACTAATAAGCCACTTGGCTCATAAAGTCGGTCGGCGAAGCCCTCTGCACATGTCTGTAAGCCATATTCGATAGCGGCGGTTTGAAGGCATGAATTTGGGAGACAGAATACTGCCATATCTCCTGAAAAAGATTTAATACCAAGCGCGACGCCGTCCGCGATCTCTGGATCACGCATGGCATCGTTGTATAGAGCACCATGCGGCTTTACGTGCGTCATATCAGTGCCCGCAGCACGTGCTATAGCCCAGAGTGCCCCGAGCTGGTACAAAATCAGATTGGTCAAATGCGCAGGGGCCATATCGATGTGCCTACGGCCAAAGCCCTGAAGATCGGGATATGATGGATGAGCACCGATAGCCACGTGGTGCTTGGTCGCCAACTGTACAATGTGGGCCATTACTTCCCAATCACCCGCATGGAATCCACAGGCAATATTTGCAGAGCTGACATGCTGAATCAACTCTTCGTCAGCACCCAGCTTCCAACGGCCAAAACTTTCTCCCATATCCGCATTGATATCGATTCGTTTCATGACGGACGAGACCTAGATAATACGCGCAGGACGTCAGACCGACTTACGGTTAGACGGCGTACTGCAACATCGAGCGGGAACAATATTATCGCCGCCGTGAGTAGCCAGGGCCAGATCGGTACCCGCTGTGGCTGGGGTACAATATCGCGGTTCCAAACGTCTGTTGGTTGGCTCAATAGGAGAATGCTTCCCCCAGTTTGCTCTGTGAGCTGATTGAGTAGCCGTCGTGCGTCGTCAGTCGCCTCAAGAGACAAGCGATACTCACTCGCGTATGGGACCACGATGCCTGTTTTTAGCTCGGCCACTGTGCGTCCCGTCTCCGGGTTCCTCTGGTTGATTACCGCAGCGTAGACCCCTTCTTCAAGGTCGGAAGCAACGGCATCGTAAACACCGGGAGAGGTCTGTAATCCGGCAATTTCGCGCACAACTCCCGTTGTCGACGTAATTGTAAGAGTTGTTGTGAGGAAGTTTCGAGGCAAGCTCTGTCCATCGGCGGACTCAATACGAACTTCAGCGTCGTATGAGGATGGCCTTGTGCCCTGCTGGCCCACGCCGTCACCGCCCTCGTGCACGGCCACGAGGCCGCGGCCGAGGCGGTCGGGGCCTCGAGTGGCTTCACCCGGTCGGTGGAGGAACTGAGTGAGGCCGAGTGGGCCGAACTGGCGGCAACGCTGCCGACGGTGTCGATCGCGGACCGGGACGCGATCGGTGCCGATCTCGACCTCGTCTCGGTGCTCGTGGCCCTCGGGGTTCTCTCGTCGAAGAGCGAGGGTCGCCGGCTGGTGGCCCAGGGCGGCCTCTACCTGAACGATCTGGCCGTCACCGAGGGCCGCCGACTGGAGCCGGCCGACTGGCGCTTCGGCACCTATTGCATGGTGCGCCGAGGGAAAAAGCAGCGCCACGTCCTGCGGCGCTGAGCCTCACTCTGCGGCCTGAGCCCCGGCTCGAGCAGGCGCGGTGACC
>JBBRVL010000303.1:0-5233 GCA_038246925.1 Chloroflexia bacterium | reverse complement strand
GTCTGCACGTCTATCAGGTGGAGCACGTCAACGCTTCCCTGGGTGGTCGTCCCCCCTCCCCAGGGCCAGCTAACCGAATGCCGAGGCTCTGTAACCACGAGCCTACTGCCGTTCGGAGATAGCTGAATCTGCCCCGTAAAGTCGGTGTTAGCGCCTGCGAGAATTGGCTCGTATCCAGGCACAGCCTTGCCGGTCGCTGGATCAATCGGAAAGACAGTCCAGACCTGCTTATCTGTGTCCAAACGAGTTGCGAATATGCTCTTGCCAATTCCCGAAGGGAAGGCAGGTGTGGGTTTCTTCGCATCTACCGCATCACCATGCTCGAACGGCGAGGTCGCAGAGTCGATTACTGTTCCACTAGGCTCGTAATCGAAGAAGTCTACAGTTACCTCACTCCTAAAATCCCTCAACTCGTTTTCCACTATCTGCAAAGTCTCGGTCTCAGTTGTACCGCTACGTGGGCCGCTGAAGTAGAAGGTAGAATCCTCCCTCTTCAGGACCAGTGAACTTTCCTTATCCACCCACAGCCGCACGCTGGTCAATGAACTTTCAGGCTCATTCGGATCGGGTGGGCGTATCATTGGGTTAGGCAGTTTGCTTTCAATCAAAGTGACCGCACGGCCATTCAGGGTATCATCTCCAACCACTTGAGCATAGTGAACAGCCATTAGAGAATTGATGTCCTGGGGCACATACGGCTCGATGAACCTCGGATCGTAGGGATACTTGTAGTGCCTGTACGCGTCTTCCCCGAATTTGTAGTAGACGTAAACAGCCGCGTCTGTTACTCGCGTGTCCATCACGCCATGCTCCCTCACATGCTGGCTCACATCGACATGCAGCGTATTGGTCCGCAATAGCAGGTGCTCCTTACCGTTCCCCAACCACAATTCATCGATCCTGCCGTTGTCGATCCCCGGCGACTTCCATGTGCGAGCCACCTTCATGTACCGCACTTTCCCCTCAGGCACAAAGTCACTAACACCCCCCAATAGCTTGAACGAGTTCAGATACCTTTCTACCTCTGAAGAAGTCAACCTGTCCTCAGCCGCTATCGCATAGACGTTGTATAAGCGTCCGCTCGTCGAGTAGAGCCGAGACCTGGTATACCTACCATCGGCTCGTTCCAGCATGATTTCTCTCCCTGGATATTGACCAAGAGTAATAGGTTTTTCGCTGAGTACTTTGCCGTCCACTTCTACTAAGGCCCTATAGCTCGCGTCGTCGAGCCATTTCTCCGGGCCTGGCTTCTGGGCGGTATCTTCCGGGTGGTCAATGTAAGTCACTATGTACGTTATAGACGGCTCTCTGGCTCCGATCATATGCAGGCCTGAACTATAGCCTTGCTCTTCCGGCGTATGAGGCATTAGTACCGCGAGACCACCCCTGTCTGATGTAAACTCATGCCAACCAGATTGCGCGATCCCAGGTGTGGGCGTTGCCCCGAATGGAGATTCCGCTTCGACTACCATAGCATCAGCAGGCAATTTGAATGTGAATAAGTCGGCTGGAACCTGGCTCTCATCCTTCAATTCATTAGCTGTCACCTTGAAGACCTGCGTTTGGGTCTTACCCTTTCGGCTGCCATCGAGGAACGTGCTCTTGTGCTCTCGCTGCAATACCTGAGATGTCTCTTTGTCAACCCAGAGCTTGTAGTCTGTGACCGCCTGGACCCCACCCTCCGGGTAGGTAAAGACTTCCGGGGTGGGGTTCACCTTATCTGCAATAGCCTCTATGACGGTGACAGGTCGACCATCAAGGATATCATCTCCAACTATTCTAGCGTTGGGTATAGTCAGCAGGTAGCTAATCTCATTGGGTACATACAATTCGAGGTGCCTGGCATCGTATGGGAACTTGCGAATGATTTTCTCCCCATAGGGATACAGCTGGCGGCTATAGACTGCCTCATCTTCTACCCATATGGTTCTGCCGTTGGGATCTGACTCGTATGTGCTATACATGAGAAGGTGATTTTTACCGTTGGTCAACCAGATTTCCTCGGCAAAGGTATTGCCTGGTTGTCCTTCTACAGTAGTAGTGAAAGTATGAGAGACAGTTATATGTCGCACCATACCTTTCGGCACGAATTCCTTCGCGGGCTGGGAAGCTGTCTGTCGTATCCCACTCAGCACGAAGAGAGAGAGCAGCACGGCCACCACCGCCGCACTCAAGCCAATACCCATAGCAACTCGAGTTAAGGGCATGGGCCGAGAATAGGCGCGAAATCGTTGAGCTTCAGCGGGGCGGGCAACAGCAGGCGACGTGGCTGCAAGAGTATGCCTGGTTGCCGTTTTCATCGTGCCACGTAACTGGGCTAGAGCAATCCCCGGGTCGGGCAGAGGCGATCCATCATTCATCAGCGAGCCAACTTCTGAAGTCAGCACATCCAGCTCGTCCAAGTTGCCCTTGCAGAGATCACAATGCGCAAGGTGCATCGAAACTGCGGCTTCTTGTTCGGGTATAAGCGCGCCATCAGCGTAGGCCCGTAACGTCCCCTCTTCTATGCATTCTTTCATGGTCTTATCCCCTTCATAGACTCCGTTTGCTCAACCTTCTCATAGCCCTTATAAGCCGCCAGGAATGCCCTCTCAGCCCGCACAAGCAATGTACCAATCGAACCGGGCGCTACCTCTATGACAGAAGCGATCTCTCCATAAGAGAGGCCCGCGTGCCGCAACAACAGCAGCTTGCTCTGCCTGTCAGGCATAACTCTAAGTACCTCGCGTACCCTGGCCTGCTCTTCCGACCGCAGTACCTCGGCCACGGGGTCTAGCTGCTCCGGCATCACGGCCCAACGCTCCACCCTCTCTCGCCCGCGCCTCTCGCCACGTAGGACGTTATAGCCTTTGTTCAATGCCACCCGGCACAACCATGTGAGCAACGTTGGGTCTCGATCCAGGGTCGGCGCATTACGGTACAGTTCGAGGAATGTTTCCTGCGCCAGGTCTTCTGCTTCCTCTCGCCTACCAACGAGGCCATAGGCGACCCTATATACCTGCGTGTAATAGCGCAAGAAGAGGCAATCGAAGGCTATATCCTCGCCTCGGCCCAGGCGTTGGAGAAGCATATCGTCCGAGTCTGTCACACGGTTACTCCCAAACAGATTGAGATGGCCTCAAATCTACCTGTTAAACACCGGCGGGCCTGCTTTTGTGACAGGCCCGCGTTTTGGGAATATATACTTTGGGTGAGAGCAATATACAGACCCGTGATGAGAGAACGTACTTACCCTGTTGCTATGGAGCGGGCGAAGCAGTAGCTTTGCCTACAGGCGTCGTGCAGGGTGATTCTCCAAACCTCATGACTAAGGTTCTAGAAGTTGGGCCGCGTCCAGCAACCACGCCCACCGCCCATAGCTCTCCTGAAGGCGTGGACGCAATTCCGTTGAGGCGATTGACTTCTATCTCAGGTAGTCCTTCAGCGGCATTGGGACTGGGCGCAAGCCTCCACTCATTGCCATCCCGGTGCATTGTAAGCGTGTGAACCAGGGGTGCCATGTTCACTCCAGAATTATGAGGCTCATAAGAACCCACGGCCCACACATCATCTTTGGACAAAGCCGCCACACCAAGCAGCACATCATGCGGAGGCGGTCCACTTTCCACCGGAGGGCGCGGAACAGGCACTTTCTCCTCAATCCACCGCTTACCATCCCAGCGGAGCGCAATCGACTCTTGGCTACCTTCGCTGTTACCCGAGCCGACAGCCCATACTTCATTCTGGGAGAGAGCAGCCACTGCCGACAATGGCTTGAAGAAACCGTAATGGTCATCCAAGGGTGGTGTTTCGGTCACATCCCACTTGCTGCCGTTCCAGTGCAAAGCCAGCGGGTAAGTCACGAAGTTGAAAGGACCGCGCACGTCACTGCTGTACTCGCCAACCGCCCATATGTCGCTCTCGGAAATACCCGCAAGGCTATACAGATTGTTGCGGTAAGGCCCTGGGTTGGGGCTTTCCACCTGGTTCCATGTCTTGCCGTCCCAATGCAGGATTAAACTCTTGGAAATCGCGGTGAGGGTGGTACCGACCTTGTTGAAATCGATGTCGTAGTAGCCAACGGCCCACGCATTACTTTCGGAAAGCGCTATGACCGATGTCAAACGGTTGTTCAGTGTTCCGCCATCGGGGCTAGTTACTATTTTCCAATCAGCGCCATCCCAATGCATCACGAGCGTCTCTGATACCTCAGCTGACCCTGGCCCAGGCATGTCCCCATAGTAACCAACAGCCCAAACATCATCTGCGGAAGTTGCGGCTACACTCAACAGGCGGTTGTGCTTCCCGGCCACACTTGGGCTTTGCACGGTCTCCCATATCACGCCGTCCCAGTGCATGATCAAGGTGTGCTCTATATTAGCTCCCGGTACAGGCGTACCACCATCCACGTAAGTCCGGCGGCCATCACTGTAGGAGCCGGCCGCCCACACGTCGCTAGACGATACAGCTGCCACCGCTTGCAACTCATTCACCACGTCCACATTGGGGCTTTCTAGAACCGACCACCCGCTGCATACCCGCTTCGGGTCGGGGCTTGCGATAGGAGATGAAACAATAGTGGAGGTGCTGGTAGAGATGGGAGTATCTGCCATAGTCGGAGTAGATTCGACCTGAGGGGTACCCTCCTGCGTGGAAAGAGTGGGAGTGGCGGCTGAAGTCTCTGTTGGAAGCACAGTGACCACGGGCAGCGATGTGCGCACATCTGCCGTTTCAGTGGGGCCTGGAGATGCGCCCCAAATAGTAATATTAGTATCATAAGTCGACCCATCACTGCCGCTACGTACAGTGCTGATGCCAACTGCGACTGAGTATCCATCCGGCGACCAAGCGAACCCACCCTGGGCATTGGTATCAGCAATCGTACGCAGCAGTTCGCCTGTAGAAACAGCCCGAAACCGCAGGCTATCGGAGGATGTGGCGATCACATGCCCATCGGGCGACCACTCGAGCCACATGGCATCGTCCCTGATCACGTTCTTTAGCTGGCCGGTGGCGGGGTCCCACAGCCTGATATATGCCCCATCCCTGCTAGCTATGGTCTGACCGTCGGGCGACCACTTCACCGGGCCCATGACGTGATACTCGTCGGGCGCGGGCGTGCGTAGGGGAATGCCAGTGCCCTGCGGCGCGGGCATGAAAGGTCGTGTTGGGATAGGGGAGGGAATAGCACGTATCAGTTTGCCACTCACGCCGTCCCACAGTTGCATATCCATGTTCGCAACTGCTAACGTCT
>JBBRVL010000302.1:0-5246 GCA_038246925.1 Chloroflexia bacterium | reverse complement strand
GGTCTCGCGCAGGCGTGCCTGGACGCATCTGTCGCCTTCAGCAAAGAGAGGCGGCAGTTCGGCAAGCGCATAGCCGACTTCCAGGCCATCGGCGCGACCCTGGCAGACATGGCAGCTGACGTGGAAGCCGCCCGCCTCCTCGTTTACCATGCCGCGTGGCTGAAAGACCAGGGCCTCCCCGCCACAAAAGCCACCTCTATCGCCAAGCTATTCGCTACCGAAGCTGCTGTGCGCGCCGCCTCCGAAGCGGTGCTGATACACGGCAATCGCGGCTACTCCAACGAGTATCCGGTAGAGCGATATTACAGGGACATCAAAGGCTTGCAGATTTACGAGGGGACGAGCCACATACAGAGGGTTATAATAGCGAGGGAATTGGTGGGACGCGAATAGCATCTCTTGTAGAGTCAAAGGTAACGAAAGGGCAAAAAAATGACCTTCACAGTTGAACACGAGCAAGAGGATGATGGCCGTTGGTTGGCTGAAGTCATAGAGCTTCCTGGTGTGTTGGCCTATGGACGAACAGTCGAGGAAGCTATCTCCAAAGTTCAAGCATTAGCCTTGCGTGTGCTTGCCGAACAGCTCGAACATGGTGAGTGAGAGCCGAAATTTATCCTATCTCATTCGCTGCCGCATGAACAAGTGGCGGGTATTGCGAAAGCCATAGGTCTCCAGGCGGATGATCTATAAGTGTCGCTCTTTAGACGAGGAGGAACATATATGGCTGATAATCCAAAATCCAAAATCCAAAATCCGCAATCGGAATATTGGAACCCCAAAAACGAGACCATGCCTCGCGGCCAGATAGAGGCGCTACAGCTAATCAAGCTGCGCCGCCTTTGCGAGTGGGCATACGCCAACACCCCCTTCCACCGAACTCGCTTCGACGCGGCAGGCTTCCACCCCGACCAGCTCCTCACCCTCGACGACATCCGCCGCATACCCTTCATGACCCGCGAGGACTGGATGCAGTCTATCGCCGACACCCCCATGTTCGGCGACCTCCTCTCCACCGACCCGCAGAATGCTATACGCTATCACCTCACCTCCGGCACGACCGGGCGCACGCCCATCCGCGTGCTGGACAGCACCAAAGATTGGGACTGGATAGGGGAGATGTGGTGCTATGGGCTGTGGGCGTTTGGCATCCGCCCAACCGACATAGTCTACTTCGCCTTCGGCTACGGCTCGTTCATCGGCTTCTGGGGGGCGCACATGGCCTGCGAGAAGATAGGCGCGCTAGTCATCCCCGGCGGCGCGCAGACCACCGAGGCGCGCATCAAGCAGATAGTCGAGATGGGCGTGACCACAGTCTGCTCCACCCCCACCTACGCCCTCAACATGTGGGCCAAAGCGCGGGAGATGGGCATTGACCTCGCACGCGACAGCAAGGTGGACAAGCTAATCGCGTCGGGCGAGCCAGCCGGCTCCATCCCAGCCGCCAAGCGTCAGTTGGAGGAGGCGTGGGGCGCGAAGTGCGGCGACACCGCAGGCATGACCGAGGTCGGCACGATAATGATATTCGAATGCTCCCACCAGCCGGGCGGCACGCACATCATCGAGGACCACTACATCGAGGAGGTCATCAACCACGACACGGACGAGCCTTTGGGCTACGGCGAGCTAGGGGAGCGCGTCGTCACCTCCTTCGGGCGCGGGTTTATACCTACTATACGCTACCGCACCAAAGACATGGTGATGAAAGTGCCCGCCTCCACCTGCGATTGCGGGCGCACCTGGGACATCTACGACGGTGGCATCCGGGGCCGCTGGGACGACATGAAGCTGATTCGGGGCACCAACGTCTACCCCCGTGCCGTCGAATCAATCATCCGCGAGTACCCCGCCATCGAGGAGTTCCAAATCTACATCTGGCGCAAAGAAGACCTACAGGACGAAATCACCGTCAAGCTGGAGATCAAGCCCGACCACGACGCCGAGTGGCACGACCTCCACCGCAAGCTCCGCAAAGACCTCGCCGAAGCCCACGAGGGCCTGCGCTTCAACGTGGATCGCCAGGAACACGGCAGCCTCCCCCGCTTCGAGCTAAAAGCGAAGCGTCTAGTGGACGCACGACCTGTGGCGGAGTATTGATGGGTGGTACAATTGAAAGTACGTGAGATGATAAAGAAAGTAGAGGCCGACAGCTGGTATTTAGTACGCACGCGCGGCAACCATAGGCAGTTCTACCATCTAACAAAACCAGGTGTTGTAACCATCGCTGGCAAGCCCAGTGATGACCTGGATGTTGGTACGGAAAAGCCATCCTTGCCCAAGCTCAGTTGAAAAAATAGAGAGGAGACTCAGTATGCACCGTTACCTTATTGTAGTTGAGAAGACAGCTAATAACTACTCTGCTTATGCGCCAGATGTGCCAGGCTGTGTCGCTACTGGCGCTACTCTGGATGAAATAGTACAGACGATGCAAGAAGCGTTGGAGTTTCATCTGGAAGGCTTGCAGATGCACGGGGACCTCATACCCGAGGAACACGCTGTACACGCCGTATTTGTAGAGGTCCGCTCCCCGGCAGCTATACTGACGTAACTATTGGCAGGTTTTGCTCACTGTGCAGATAAGGAGCCTGAAATGGAAGCTGTCAATCTAGCCGAGAGGTTCAGCCGCTTCACCGACTACTGGAGTCCCAAAGTCGTGGGCGAGCTGAACGACTTTCACGTCAAGCTGGTGAAGGTGAAGGGCGCGTTCGTCTGGCATCACCACGATGCGGAGGATGAGATGTTCCTGGTGGTGAAGGGGCGGCTCGTTATCCAACTGCGCGAGCGGGACATCGTGCTGGAAGAGGGGGAGTTCACGATCATACCCAGGGGAGTCGAGCATAGACCGGTGGCTGAGGAGGAGACGCATATCCTTCTGCTTGAGCCGAAGACTACGCTGAACACGGGTAATGTGCAGAACGAACGCACAGTCGCTGACCTGGAACGGATGTGATAAATACTTAGGACTTTCGCTCGGAGGCGTGTAGCCCGTAGGGGCATAGCGGCGCTATGCCCCTACTCCCGCGCTCTATTCTCACGCCAGAGCGAAAGTCCTAATACTCATAGCACTTACGCAAGTCACCATTCCTCTACCGACAACCGACAACCGACAACCGACAACTAGCCATGCCAAACTACATCTGCAAAACCTGCGGCGTTCAATACGCCGAAACCAATAATCCATCCGAACACTGCCTTATCTGTGAGGATGAGCGCCAGTATATCGGCATGGGCGGGCAGCAGTGGACCACACTCGATGAACTGCGAGCAGACCACCGTAACATCATACAGAATGAGGGATCAAACCTCACCTACATCCGCACCGACCCAGCCTTCGCCATAGGCCAATGCGCCCGCCTCATCCAGGCCCCCTCCGGCAACGTGCTATGGGAAGCAATTAGCTTCATAGATAGTGAGACAATCAGGGCGGTCGAGCGGCTGGGTGGCATCTCGGCTATAGCCGTGTCACACCCGCACATGTACGCCTCGATGGTCGAGTGGAGCCGTGCATTCGGCGGAGTACCCATTTACCTGCACGCTTCGGATAGCCAGTGGCTCATGCGACCTGATCCGGCAGTTGTCCACTGGGAGGGAGAAGCTCTCTCTCTTGGTGATGGCCTGACGCTCGTCAAGTGCGGTGGTCATTTCGATGGCTCCTCGGTGCTACATTGGGCATCGGGCGCAGACGGCAAGGGCGCACTCTTCACGGGCGACACCCTTTACGTTGTTCCGGACCTCAAGCATGTGAGCTTCATGCGTAGCTATCCCAACCATATACCCCTGCCCGCCTCGAAGGTGCGCCACATCGTGGAGGTAGTAGAGCCATACAGTTTTGACCGAATATACAGCAGTTGGCCTGAGCGCGTAATATTGTCTGATGGCAACGCCGCCGTCCGCCGCTCTGCCGAACGCTATATCCACACCATAAGCGAGGAGTAATCTCGCCCTATCAAGAAGGAGAAGAACCAAAGATGAGCGAAACCGCCACCGACCTACTTGGAAACGCACTCACAGACCACGAGCGAGAACTGTTAGGCGTCTACCAGGCGCTAAAAGCCCTGGCCGCGCAGGACGACCTCCCGCCATGCGCCGCCCGCAACGTCCGCCGCGCCCTCTCCGCAATGTGGCAGGCGACGAACGACCTCGACCTCCAATTCGAGCAGCTATACGACGTGGGCGTGTAGGTCAACTGTGCTATAATTGGAGCATGAGGGTGTAGGGGCGTGCCGGTGCCGCAGCCCCCGCCCCTACGGGCAGCACATCCACCTGGGAGGTTGCGATGAAGACAGAGACCGAAGCCACAATCGAAGACCTCTATCGTGTAGATGGTAAGGCCGAACTCGTTGACGGGGAGATAGTGACGATGGCTGCATCCGGATTCTTGCCTATTCGAGCGACCGGCTTTATATACGCGAGTCTGCTTGCTTATGAGAGGCAAACCGGGTTAGGTTATGCTGTTACGGACAACGGAGGCTTCCAGGTACGTCTACCTAATCGTAAGTCCTTCAGCCCAGATGCGTCTTTCTACACAGGCCGCCCTACCGGCATGAAATTCCTTGAAGGCGCGCCTATATTCGCCGCCGAAGTCCGCAGCGAGAACGACTATGGCCCACAGGCCGAGCGCGCTATGGCCCGCAAGCGTTCCGACTACTTCGCCGCAGGTACGCTCGTAGTGTGGGACGTAGACCTCCTCTCTGAAGACGTAGTTAGAGTTTACCGCGCCACCGACCCCGACAACCCCACAATCTACCGTCGCGGCGAAATCGCTGAAGCCGAGCCTGCCGTGCCTGGCTGGACGATGCCAGTTGATGATCTATTCGCCTAATGAGGCGCATCCATGTATGTAGATGACTTCATCTGGCTGCCCGACATTAGCTCGAAAATAGCTGCCAAACATCACGTCACCGAGGAGGAAGTCGAGGACGTATTCTTCAATAACCCACGCTACCGTTTTGTTGAAGCAGGAAATAACAAGGGAGAGGACTTATACTCGGCTCTGGGGCAAACAGATGCCGGACGTTATCTGGTAGTATTCTTCATCTACAAACACTCGAACATTGCGCTAATCCTGAGTGTGCGAGATATGGACAAAGATGAGCGGAGGCGATATGGACGAAAATAGCAGCAGCCAACTCACCATTATCTCCCAAGCGAGTAACCTTGAGGAGATTGCCGACTTTTGGGACACCCACAGTCTGGCAGATCATTGGGACCAAACCCACGAGGTGAACTTTGAAGTACGGGCCAAACGC